>SCVU01000464.1 GCA_004296785.1 Planctomycetota bacterium | reverse complement strand
CTCCATCACGCCGAAGCTCAACGGTTGGGAGACGGGGTTGCAGATCTTCGGCAACGTCCTGGTCGAGCAGCTCGAGCAGTCGAAGGTACGCGGTGCGCTCGCGCCGTCGTCCGGCTCCGCTGCGCTCGATCAAGGTTCGCGCCTTCGCTCGATGGTCCAAGCACTCCGCACGTGCCTGAACAGCCGGCTCGCGAGTGCAGAACCCGAGAGGCTCCCGTACAAGCTCAACAAGCTCGATCGAGCGATCCTGAAGGTCCTGGCAGCGAATCCCGGCAAGCTGATGAGCGCTGCCGAGATCATTGAGCAACTCAAGCCGCCGCAGCCGGCGCGCATTTGGAACCAGACCAGCAAGCTCCGCGGCTTCGGGCTGATTCAACGGCCAGAGAAGAGCGGCTTCAGCATCACCGAGAAAGGACTCGGGGCCGAGCGAGACCTCCCATAGCTCCGGAGGTACTTGGAGGAACGGCGAGCAAGCATGCGCGAGGTGACGCCAGCGGAAGCCAACCGCGGCCACCTCGCGCATGATCAAGCTCTCCTCCGAACGCCTACTCTCACTCACCGAGGCCGCGAGGCGCCTGCCGTGTCGGCGGGCGGGGCGTCCTACCCATCCATCAACGCTGCGACGTTGGGCGGTCCGCGGCCTACGTGGCGTTCAGCTCGAGACGCTCGCCGTCGGTGGGAGCCTGTGCACATCGCTCGAAGCCCTCCAGCGGTTCTTCGAGCGGCTCGGCGCCGATAGCGAGACGAGCGAAGGGCGCTCCGAGGCCCCGCATGCGGACGGAGGCTCGAGGTGACGCACGCAGACAGCGGCGACCCCGGCGCACGCGGCTGTGCCTACCTCAGCTCAGAACACCGCGCGCTCATTGCGGCTTCCGGGATCAGCGGCGAAGTCGCGGCAGCGCGCGGCTACCGGACCGTGACCGTCAAGGCCGAGCTCAAGCGGCTCGGATTCGCCGAGGCGCAGTGCATTGTGCCGACGCTGCTGGTGCCGAACTTCAACGCGTTGGGCCGGATCGTCAACTACCAAGTTCGACCCGACACGGCGCGGATCGTCGACGGCAGGCCGCTGAAGTACGAGACGCCGAAGGGGGGGAGAAACGTCGTCGACGTGCCTCCGCTCGCCGTTCCGTGGATCGGCGATCCCTCGCGTCCGCTCTTCATCACCGAGGGTGCGAGGAAGGCCGACGCTGCTGTATCGATCGGTCTGTGTTGCATCTCGCTACCCGGCGTGTGGAGCTTCCGCGGCAGGAACGAATTCGGCGGCAAGACGGACCTCTCCGACTGGGGTCTGATCGCTCTGAACGGCCGGCCGAGCTACGTCGTGTTCGACAGCGACGTCATGACCAAGCCGCAGGTGCACAACGCACTCGTGTCGATCACCGCGTTGCTGAAGGACCGCGGCGCGGACGTGCGGTACATCTATCTGCCGCCCGGTGCCGCTGGCGAGAAGGTGGGCCTGGACGACTTTCTGGCGTCGGGCAAAGGCTGCGCCGAGTTGATGCTGCTGGCGCGAAGCGAACTCGCGCCGCTCGAGGGGACGGCTGACGAGCGTCCTGCGTACTTCTTTCGCGATGGTCGGACGTTCTGGACCAAGGTCGACTCGCGCGGCGAGGTGGCCGAGCTCGAGCTGCTCAACTTCACAGCGCAGATCGAGGCCGAGATCGAGGAGGACGACGGCGTCGAAGTGCGTCGGTCGCTCGAACTCGTCGCAACGGTCCGCGGCAAGAGCCAGCGCTGCACGATCAGTTCGACGACGTTCGAGTCGCTGAGCTGGGTGGTCTCGCACCTCGGCGTGCACGCCGTGGTGAGCCCCGGAGGCGGCCTTCGCGATCGTGCTCGCGCGGCGATCCAACTCCTCAGCACCGAGGTCGCGCGCCGCACTGTCTACCGGCATCTCGGCTGGAGGGAGATCGAAGGGCACGGCTGGTGCTACCTGCACGCCGCCGGAGCGATTGGGGCGATTGGGGCG
>SCVU01000463.1 GCA_004296785.1 Planctomycetota bacterium | reverse complement strand
TGCTCGACGGCGATTCGCCGCAGACGGCGCGCGACGCCGCGCTGTACGTCGCCGATCCGCGCGCGCAGCAGTTCCACGACAGCGAGCGGCGCTTCGCGCGCGCGCTCGCGCGCCAGGTCGGCATGCCGGCGATGCGCGACCTGCTCGGCGCGTGGGGCTCGAGCGTCGACGAGCAGGACCGCGTGTTCGTGCGCGACTTCGCGACCGGCGAGGCGGTCGCGTACGACTGGATCGCGTTCTACGGACCCGAGGCGCGCTGGACAGCGCTCGCGTCGCCGCCGCAGCCGGCGAGCGCGGTCGTGCAGATGTCGCCCGACACGTGGAAGGGCATCGACCCCGCGAAATTCTTTTGGGGTCCGGCGATGGCGGCCGAGCTGCGGCGGCTCGCCGATCTCTACTTCGCCGACTGAACGCGCTGCGCGACCGCGCGCGTTCGCCGCGGCTGGCTAGACTTGTCGGCGACCCTTCACAGGTCGCTCGCCGCATCCGCTCGACGGAGGAACTTCCGCCATGGCTCGCACTCGCTCGATCCAGGCGCTCGCCCTCTCTCACGCCCTCGCCGCGGCCGCCCTCTCGAGCGCGACTCTCGCGCAGTTCGCGCGCGAGGACCAGCTCGTCGTTCCGAGCGCGAGCCTGGTCGCCGACGAGTTCGGAGGCGAGATCGCCGTCGACGGCGCGCGGATGATCGTCGGAGCCTGCGGGCTCCCGAGCGCGGCCCCCGGCCTCGCCACCGAGCCGAACGCGTTCGTGTACGAGCGCGCGGCGGACGGCAGTTGGATCGAGTCGGCCGTGTTCTCTCCTCCGCCGACGCAGTCCTTGGTCACGGCGGCCGATCCGGTCGCGCTGGCCGAGGACTTCGCGTTCGTGCAGCGCGCGGGAGGCCTCGGTGCGCTGTACGTCCACCGGCGCAGCGCGCTCGGCGCCTGGCCGCTCGTGCAGACGATCGACGCGGCCGCCGTCATCTCGGCATCCGAGTTCAGGGCCCAGCGCGACTTGCTCGCGGTCGGGCTGCCGTATCTCACGACTCCCGCCACCGGCGCCATCCAGATCTACAAGCGCACGCTGCAGGGCGAGTACCTGCCCGAGGCCCTCGTGACCGCGCCGTGGGCGCACTTCGGACGCGAGCTCGACCTCGACGGGGATCGGCTCGTCGCGCTCGCCGACACCGGCAAGGTGTTCGTGTTCGAGCGCTCGCCCGTCGGGTTCTGGTCGCTCGCCGCGACCGTCGCGATTCCGATCACGCAGTTGCCGATGGACGTCGCGCTGTCGGGAGATCGCTTCGTCGTCCTCGCGGAGTCGCCGCAGACCGTCGCGCGCGTCTACGAGCGCGATGCCGGCGGGACGTGGACGGAGCAACAGGTGATCGAGCCCGCGACCGGTTGGGCCGACACGTTCGGCGTGGGGCTCGACCTGCGCGGCGACTGGCTCGCCGTCGGCGCGTACACGATGAATCAGCCCGGCACGACTTTCTTCGCGGTCGGCGGCGCGTACCTGTACCGCCGCGCGGCGAGCGGCCAGTGGCAGCAGGTCGTGCGCGTGACCTCTTCCGACGCGGTCGTGTCGAACGGCATCGGAGAAGGCGTCGCGCTCGGCGACGACTACGTCGCGGTCGGCGGCGGGTTCGGCAGCGGCACGAAGGGCAGCGTGCTGACCGCCGACATCGGGACGCTGTTCCACACCGCGCCGGAGATCTCGACGGCGGCCGGCGGATCGCAAGACCTCCTGCTGCGCGCGGGTCCCGCGCACGCGGGCGAGATCTGGGTCATGGTCGGGAGCATCAGCGGCACGAACCCCGGCACCGCGGTGCCGGGCACGAGCCTCACGCTGCCGCTCGTGCTCGACGCGTACTCGAGCGCGATCCTCGCCGGCGGCGCGCCGCTGTCGAAGGTGATCGGCGTGCTGACGCCACTGGGCATTGGGCAATCGACGCTCGCACTGCCCGCCGGCGTCGCGGCGGCGCTCGCCGGGACCGTCGTGCACCACGCGTACGTCGCGCTCGATGCGAACGGCGCGTTCACGCACGCGAGCAACGCGGCGGCGCTGCGCCTCGCGCCGTAGCGCGCGCGGCGCGAGCGGAGCCAACCCGCGGCGCGAGCGGAGCGCGCCGATCCTCGCCGATCCGCCCGCGGCGCTCGCGGCGCCCCGCGGCGCGCCGCGCGGCTACAGGTTGCCGATCTTGCCCTGCAGCGCGTTCGTCAGCCCGAGATGCGCGGTGCCGACGTTGTACATCGCTCCCTGCAGGAACACCTGCAGGCCGAGGATCGGCGGTGAGCTCGGGATCACGACGTTGATGTTCGCCGGCGCGCCGCTCCACAGCACCGGACCGAGCGTCGGCAGCAGGATGCCCGGAGAGATGTTGAGCAGCAGTTCGCCCGCCGCGCCCGGCGCGCTCATGCCGAAGCCAGGCAGCGGGATCCCGCACGGGAAGCCCGGCGCGGAGCCGGCCGAGATCGCGAGGAAGCACAGCGAGCCCGGGGCCATCGAGCCGAGCGGATTCGTGACCTGGAACACCGGCGTCGTGCCGATCTTCAGCGCGCCCGAGCCGAGCGCGAGCGAGCCGGCCGGGTTGATCCCGCAGCCGTACGGCGTCGGGCCCTGCGGCGGCATGTTGACGCGGATCAGGCCCTCCATGCCGAACGACACGTGCGTGTCGCAGAAGTAGTTGTAGATGTTGCCGGGGACCGGATTGGCGTCGATGAACGCCTGATCGAAGGTGATCGACAGCGAGCCGCCGAACACCGGCGAGCCCGAGGTGAAGATGCCGTCCGGCGCGCCGCCGATCCCGCTCGTCACGTTGTGGAAGCCGCCCCAGCTCCAGTTGACGGTGTCGCCGACGACGATCTGCAGGTTCTTCGGCGAGTACGTGTTGCCGACGGCGGTCACGTTGTGCGTGGCCGCGTGGGCGAGACCGGCGCAGGTCGCGGCGAGGAGGGTGGCGAGGAGCTTGGTGAATCGCATGGTGGGCGCGGAGTGCGGGGTGAGGACTTGCCGGAGACGAAGCGAGGCGGCGCGAGCCGCCTCGCTCGAAACCCGAGAATACGCGCGCCGCCTCGTCTTGGGGAGGGGGCCGGCGGCGGCGCCGGCTCCCCGCCGCTTCACGCTAGCCTCCGCTGCCGCCCTTGTTCGCAAGGCGGCTGTGGCGCCAGCCGTACGCGAAGTAGATCAGCAGACCGAGGCCGAGCCACGCGCCGAGCCGCCACCAGTTCTCGTGCGGCAGCGAGAACATCAGCAGCAGGCAGCTCAGGATCCCGAGGATCGGGAACAGCGGGACGAGCGGGCAGCGGAACGGCCGCTCGGCGTCGGGATTCGTGCGGCGCATGATCAGCACCGCCGCGCAGACGATGACGAATGCGAGCAGCGTCCCGATGTTGCAGAGGTTGCTGAGGATGTTGATCGGCAGGAAGCCCGCCATCGCCGCGACGAACACCCCGATCAGGATGGTCGTCTTCCACGGCGTGCGGAAGCGCGGATGCACGGCGCCGAAGAAGCTCTGCGGCACGAGCCCGTCGCGGGCCATCGCGAGGAACACGCGCGGACCGCTGAGCATCATCACGAGCAGCACCGAGGTGATGCCGGCCACGCCCGCGGCCGCGATCAGGAACTCGGCGTTGTGCATGCCCACCGCCTTGAACGCGGCGGAGACCGGCGCGCCGACGTCGATCTGGTTGTACGGCACCATGCCGGTCAGCACCGCGACGACCGCGATGTACAGCACCGTGCAGAGCAGCAGCGAGGCGACGATCGCGATCGGTACGTCGCGATTGGGACGCTTGGCCTCCTCTGCGTGCGTCGACACCGAGTCGAAACCGATGTACGCGAAGAAGATGATCCCTGCACCCGCGAGCATGCCTACCGGTTGGCCGTTGGCTCCGACCTGACCTCCGATGCTGTGGCCGAGGATCGTGAGTCCCGACATTCCGTACGGTGCGAACGGCTTCCAGTTGTCCGGGTTGACGTAGAAGGCGCCGGCGATGATGACGAAGAGCACGACGCCGACCTTGAGCGCGACCATCGCGCTGTTGAAGCCCGCGCTCTCCTGGATGCCCTTCACGAGCACCGCCGTCACCAGGCACACGATCAGCACGGCGGGCAAGTTGATCAGCGCGCCGGTGCTGATCACGTGTCCCGTCGCGTCGAATCCGATCGGAGGCCCCGCCAGGGAGGCCGGGAAGTGGAGGTTGAACTTCGCGAGGACCTCCTGGAAGTACGACGACCAGCCGTTCGCGACGGTGGCCGAGCCGACCGCGTACTCGAGCACGAGGTCCCAGCCGATGATCCACGCGAACAGCTCGCCGAGCGTCGCGTACGCGTACGTGTACGCGGATCCGGCGACCGGCACCATCGAAGCGAACTCCGCGTAGCACAGTGCTGCGAAGATGCACGCGACGCCGGCGACGCAGTACGACAGCATCAGCGCCGGCCCCGCGACGTCGTGTGCGGCGACACCGGTTACGACGAAGATGCCGGCGCCGATGATCGCACCGACGCCGAGGGCCGTGAGCTGCACGGGACCGAGCACGCGGCGCAGCCGGTTCTCCGACTGCATTTCCTCGAGCAGCAGTTTCAGCGGCTTCTTCGCGAAGAGTTGACTCATGGTTGGGGTTGGAACACGGAAAGAAAGGAACGGGGCCGCAGGGATCGGCTCACGCCGCAGGTTTCTTGCTCTCGCGTCGCGCTGCGACGAGCAGCGTGACCGCGGTGTACAGCACGACGACCGCGACGATCCACTTGACGCGCACGAGATCGAGGCTCTCGAACCAGTGCGCGGCGACGAACACCGCGGGAACGCCCGCGAGCGTGAGCCCGAGCGCCGCGCGCGGCGAGTAGCTCTGCTGGCGGATGAACGACACGCTCGCCGACGGCATCAGGAACGCGCACGAGCCCATCATGATCGGGAAGCCCGTCTGCGGATTCATGCCGAGCATCGAGACCATCACGAGGCACGGCCCGTACAGCCCGACGCCGATCGTCATCAGCGCACCGAGCACGAAGTTGCCGACGACGCCGAGCGCGAACATGCCGCCCGACAGGCCGATCGTGCCCGTCGTCGGCTCGTTCCACAGCAGTCGGTACACGAGCACGGCGCACAGCACGAGCAGCGCGCAGCCGAGCCCGAGCTGGATGTTCCGGCGCGGCCAGCGCGCGACGATCGGCGCGCCGAGCAGCGCTCCGGCCACCGCGGCGGCGATCATCGACCACAGCGTCGCCATCTCGACCTTGATGATCGTCGTGTAGATGAACGCCTGCGCGATCGTCGGCAGCGTGTGCCCGACGTTCAGCGTGCCCGGCAGCAACCGATCGTCGATCGTGCCGCGGAAGCGGTACAGCGCGGTCGTCGTCGCGAACGAGCCGATGCCGAGCGTGTCGAAGAAGTCCGTGATCGCGCCGACCACGAGCTCGTACGGGCTCGGAGCGATGCGCTCGCCGCGCTTGCGCGCGCGCGCGAGCATCGCGATCCAGAACACCGTGAACGCGGCGCCGACGACGCCGAGCAGCACGAGCAGGACCGTCTTCGAATCGAACGCCGCGCCGTCCATCGGTGCTGATTCGGGCATCGCGCGAGCGTCCTAGACCTTGGCCAGGAACCGGGCGCGGCGAGCGCGGAGCGGGACGAGCATCGCGCTTACCCTACGGCGGCGCGGATACGCGGACAAGCGACTAGCCCCCGCGAGAGTTCCGCCGCAGCACGCTGTTGCGATACCCGTACGCGGCGTACACGAGCAGCCCCGCCGCGAGCCACAGCACGAGGCGCAGGTAGTTCGACCGCTCGAGCCCGAGGATCAGCGCGAGGCACGCGAGGATCGCGAGGATCGGCGTGACCGGATACAGCGGCACCTTGAACGGCCGCGGCCGATCGGGCTCGCGGATCCGCAGCACGATCACACCGAGCGCGACGAGCGCGAACGCGAAGAGCGTCCCGATGTTGCACATCCCGATCGCCTGCCCGGGAGTCAGCACCGAGCACGCGAGCGCGACGACGAGCCCCGTGACCCACGTCGAGATGTGCGGCGTCTGGAAGCGCGGGTGCACCTTCGAGAACACCTTCGGCAACAGCCCGTCGCGCGACATCACCATGAAGATCCGCGTCTGCCCGAGCTGGAACACGAGCAGCACCGCCGTCATCGCGATCACCGCGCCGAACGCGAAGACCGTCGCGAAGTTGCGGTAGCCCATCGCCTCCATCGCCTGCGCGAGCGGATCGTTCGTCACGATCGATTCGTACGGCACGACGCCGGTCAGCACGGCCGCCGTCAGCACGTACAGCACCGTGCAGATCAGCAGCGAAGCGATCAGCCCGCGCGGCAGGTCGCGCTGCGGGTTCTTGCACTCCTCCCCCGCCGTCGAGACCGCGTCGAAGCCGATGTAGCTGAAGAAGCCCAGCGCCGCGCCGTGCCAGATCCCGGTGAAGCCGTTGGGCGCGAACGGCGTCCAGTGCGTCTCGCCGCGGCGCCAGATCGTCAGCGCGCCGAGGCCGATGAACGCGGCGACGAGGCCGAGCTTGAGCACGACCATCACCGCGTTGACGCGCGTGCTCTCGCGGATGCCGAGGAACAGCAGCACGGTCAGCGCGATCGTGATGCCGGCCGCCGGCAGGTTGATCGAGACGACCCACTCGCCGATGCGCGGCGCGTTCGCCCACGCGTCGAGCGTCGACTGCGCGGCGCCGCGCTCGCCGATCGAGCTCGCGGCGTTCGCGAGCACCGCGCCCGCGTCGCCGACGAGCTTGGTCGCGGTCTGGAAGTCCTTCGTCAGCCACGCGGGCAGCGTCCAGTCGCCGTTCAATCCGTGCAGGAACGACTGGAAGTAATCGCCCCAGCTCTGCGCGACGTACACGTTGCCGATCGCGTACTCGATGATCAGGTCCCACCCGATGATCCACGCGATGAGCTCGCCGAACGCGGCGTACGAGTACGAGTACGCGCTGCCCGCGTTCGGCACCATCGCCGAGATCTCGGCGTAGCACAGCGCGGCGAAGCCGCACGCGAGCGCGGTCAGCGCGTACGAGACCATCACCGCCGGTCCCGCGCCCATCATCTGCACGCCGCTCGCGGCGGTCGTGCCGACGATCATGTCCTTGATGCTCGAGAAGAGCCCCGCGCCGATGATCGCGCCGATGCCGAGGAAGGTCAGGTCGAGCGCGCCGAGCGTGCGCTTGAGTCCGGTGCCGTGTCCGCCGTCGACGGGCTCGAGGCCGGTCTTGCGCAGGAAGAGGCTCATGCGGGAGCGGCAGCGTAGACGACCGGCGGGGCTCGTTGCGACTGTCGAGCACCGGTCGCGGCGGCGTCAGCGGTCTAGAGCGACGACTACTCTGGCAATCGGTAGCGATTCAGCAGCCGCGCTTCGCCGGACGCCGCCCACAGCTCGGTGCCGTCCTTCGAGAAGCCGAACGCCCAGCTGTCTCCTTGCGCGCTCGGCACATCGAACGCACGCCACTCGCCGTTCGCGGTGTCGAGCAGCGCGCAACGCGATGCAAACTGGAACGCCGTGATCCAGCGCCCGCTCGTGGCGATCTGGCCGAGCGAGAAGCCGCCTGGAACTTCATGCGTGGCTTTCGCGCTCCCATCGGGCTCGACCACGACGACGCGGCCGAGGCTGCCGAGGATGCCGTCGGAATCGAATAGCGCCATGCGGCCGCTCGGCGCTACCGCAGCGTCAGCGAGGTCGCGGAAGAACCTGCCGGCGCCGTCGCGTTCGACGCGGCGCACGACCGCGCCATCCGCGCCGACGAGCTCGAGCGCCGCGCCCGCCATGCGCCAGCGCCGCTGTCCGTCGGCTGACCACGCAAAGCTGCCATCGTCGGCCTCCATCGCGACGCGCGTGCCGTCAGCGCGATAGTGGACGACGCCCTTCTGAAACGACTCGACGTAGACGTCGCCCGATGCGGAAGCGCGAATCTCGTCGATCCCGAGGACGAACTCGAAATCGTTGGGATCCGGCCGACCGACGAACAAGCGCTCGGCCTCCGCACCGAACGCGTGCAGCCAGCCGTTCTGTTGGTCGACGACGAGCACGCGGCCGAATCCGTCGATGCAGGGCACGCCGGGCTGCACGAGCCGGTCGGGATCCGTTGGCGCGCCGAGGCGCCGATCCTCTCGACCGCTCGCATCGAAGCGGTAGAAGTGGCCGCCCTCCTGTCCCCACAGCGTGCCATCCGGCGCGCGCGCGGGCCGGCATTGCAACTGCCTTCCCTCGCTGCTCACGGGTTGCCACGACGCGCGCACGCTCCCGTCGAGCGCCATGCGCCACACGGGC
>SCVU01000462.1 GCA_004296785.1 Planctomycetota bacterium | reverse complement strand
GCTGGATCGTCTGCAGTTGCGGCGCGAGGTTCGCCAGGCGCTCGATGTCGGAGTTCGAGACCCCGGACGAGAAGTTGCGCATGACCTCGCGCATGTCGTTGCGCATGCCGTCTGCGCCGCCGACGAGGAACAGGATCCCGCTGACGAGCTGGCCGAGCAGGCCGAGCGCGCCGATCGACAGGAGGCCGATGCCCGGCCCCTTCAGCTTGCGCAGCGAGTCTTCGTACATCGTCGAGCTCGTCCTCTAGTAGTTGCCGCCGCCCGCGCGCGGGCCGCCGCCTTGTGCGATCGCCACCGACGCCGACGCGCCGATGCGCGTCGCGCCGGCTTCGATCATCGCGCGCGCCTGCGCGGCGTCGCGCACGCCGCCCGACGCCTTGACGCCGAGCACCGGGCCGACCGCGCGGCGCATCAGCGCGACGTCGTCGACCGTCGCGCCGCCCTTCGCGAAACCGGTCGAGGTCTTGACGAAGTCGGCGCCGGCCTCCTTCGCGAGCTCGCACGCGAGCACCTTCTCCGGATCGGTGAGCAGGCAGGTCTCGAGGATCACCTTGAGCTTCGCGCCGCGCGCGTGGCAGGTCTCGGCGACGCCGCGGATTTCCGCGCGCACGAAGTCGCTCGCGCCGGATTTCAGCGCGCCGACGCTCATCACCATGTCGATCTCGCACGCGCCGTCCTCGATCGCGCGGCGCGCCTCGAACGCCTTGACCTCGCTCGCCATCGCGCCGAGCGGGAAGCCGATCACGCTGCACACGGCGACCGGCGAGCCGCGCAGGATCTCCGCGCAGCGGCGCACGTGCGCGCCGTTCACGCACACCGACGCGAAGCGGTGCTGCAGCGCTTCCGCGCACAGCTTGTCGAGCTCGGCCAGCGTCGCGTCGGGCTTGAGCAGCGTGTGGTCGATGAAGCCGCCGAGGTTCGCCAGCGTCGGCGACTGCCGATGGCCGACGCCGACGCGGCATGCGCCCGCGTCGATCACCGCCGACACGCGCTCGGGGCAGATCTGCACGCACACTTCGCCGCAGGCCCACGGATTCCCGGCCAGCGAGCCGTCGAGCCCGTGGTCGAGGATCTGGCGCGCGATCTCCTCGAGGATGCGCTCGAGCTCGGCGGGCGAAACGCGGGTCGTTGCGGGACTTGCCATCGGCGCTAGCGCGGTTGGATGCTCGGGGTGCGCGCGTAGCGCGCTTCTATCGCGTCGATCTTCGCGACGCGCCGGGCATGGCGCGCTTCGCCGGTCGGCGTGGAAAGGAACGCGCGCACGATCTCGCGGACCTCGGACGCGCGCGCGCCCTTCGCGCCGAGGGTCAGCACGTTCGCGAAATTGTGCTCGCGCGCGTTCCGCGCGAGCTCGGGCGTCGGGCAGGGGGCCGCGCGCACGCCGGGCACCTTGTTCGCCGCGATCGCCGAGCCGAGGCCGGCGCCGTCGACGCAGATCCCGAGGTCCGCGCGCCCCTCGGCGACCGCGAGCGCGACCGCCAGCGCGTAGTCGGGGTAATCGCACGCGGCCTCGGAGTGGG
Organism: Planctomycetota bacterium; assembly: GCA_004296785.1. GTDB lineage: Bacteria > Planctomycetota > UBA1135 > UBA1135 > GW928-bin9. The sequence continues at coordinate 95 of SCVU01000462.1, read as the reverse complement.
TGCCGTAGTCGACGGCCTGCCAGCCGAGCTCGCGCACGAACTCGAGCAGCGCGGGCTTCAGCGCGAAGCCGCCGTGGTCGCAAGATCGGAAGAGC
>SCVU01000461.1 GCA_004296785.1 Planctomycetota bacterium | reverse complement strand
CTACTTCCGCCCGCGCGCCCAGCCGTCGACCGAGTACGGCGCCTTGCCGCCGCCCAACCAGCGGTGGAACCAGTCGAGGTGCGCGTTGTAGTAGTACGCCATCTCGAGCCAGCTCGGCCAGTGGCCCGCGTTCGGGTACACGACGAGGCGCGACGGCACGCCGCGCGCCTGCAGCGCCGTGTAGTACGACAGGCTCTGCGTGTACGGGCAGCGGTAGTCGAGCTCGCCTGTGATCACGAGCGACGGCGTCTTGAAGTTCTTCACGTAGTTCGACGGCGAGAACTTCTCGTAGTCGTCGCTCTCCCACGGCGCGCCGCCGAAGTCGTGCGTCGGGAACCACAGCTCCTCGGTCGCGCCGTAGAACGCGCCGAGGTCGAAGATCCCCATCATCGCGGCCTGGCAGCGGAAGCGCTCCGTCTGCCCCTGCATCCACATCATCATGTAGCCGCCGTACGACCAGCCCATCGCGCCCATGCGCGCGGAGTCGACGTAGGGCAGCGCGGCGAGCGCGTCGGTGACCTTCATCAGGTCGCGGTACACGCGGCCGCCGTAATCGCGCGCGATCGCATCGGTGAACGGCTGGCCGTAGCCCGACGAGCCCGTCGGATTGCAGAACGCGACGACGTAGCCCTGCGCCGGATACACCTGCCAGTCGCCGCGCCAGGAATCGGCCCACTGCGACTGCGGGCCGCCGTGCACGTTGAGGATCAGCGGGTACTTCTTCGCGGGATCGAAGCCGTGCGGCTTCACGACGAACGTGTGCACGTCGTACGCGCCCTCGCCGCGGATCCACAGCTCCTCGGCGGGCCGGATGTCGACCGCGTCGACGAGCGTCTGGTTGAAGCGCGTGAGCTGCTGCGGCGCGGGCTTCGCGAAATCGCGCCGGTACAGCTCGGGCGGGCTCGCGATCGCGCGGCTCGAGTACGCGATGCCGGAGTCGTCGGGCAGCGGCTCCCAACCGTTCAAGAACGCGTGCTCGAGCACGTTCTTCGGCGCGCCGCCGGCGATCTCCGCGCGGAACACCGGCGTGCGTCCGCGGTACTCGGCGCTGAAGTACAGCGCGTTCGAGCTCGCGCTCCAGCGCATGTCGTTGACCCAGTCGTCGAAGCCCGCGCGGCTCGTGAGCTCGCGCACCGCGCCGCTCTTGCGATCGAGCACGCACAGCTGCCGCAGCTCCGACTCGTAGCCCGGCGTCTGCTGGCGGATGAACGCGATCCAGCGGCCGTCGGGCGAGTACAGCGGCGCGCCGTCGAAGCCCTTGTTCTCCGCGGTCAGGTTGCGCGGCGCGGCGCCGTCGCCGTCGAGCGCGACCGTCCACAGGTCCGCGTTCGTCGAGTAGGCGGGGTTCGCGTCGTGGTTCGACACGAAGCACAGCTCGCGCGCGTCGGGCGAGAACGCGTAGCCGCGATCGCCGCCGAGCGAGAACGGCGGCGCGTCGAAGTCGCCGGGCGTCAGATCGCGCACGACCGCGCCGCTGTGCGCGTCGACGAGCACGACGTGCGTGCGCTTGCCGTCCTCCCACGACGTCCAGTGGCGGTAGAGCAGGCCCTCGGACGTGTAGACGTTCAGCTTGTCGCCGTCCTTGTCGCCGTCGGCCTTGTCGTTGCACGCGGCGTCGATCGAGCACTCGGGCCACAGCTCGCTCGCGCACGCGATCCAGCGGCCGTCGCTCGACCACACGGGGCCGGACAGGCCGGGCGAGAAGCTCGTCAGTTGCCGCGGCTCGCCGCCGTCGAGCGCGAGCGTCCACAGCTGGCTGCCGCCCTTGCGCGTCGACGTGAAGAGCAGCGAGCGGCCGTCGGGCGCGAAGCACGGCTCGCCGTCGTTGTTGCCGCTCGCGGTGAGCTGGCGCAGACCGCTGCCGTCGGCGCCGACGAGCCACAGCTCGGTCCACGCCTTCTCCGTCGCGAGATCGGTGTGGCGCACGGTGAACACGAGCCGCTTGCCGTCGGGCGACACGACCGGCGCGCCGACCGCTTTCGCGCTGCACAAATCCGCGATCGACAGCGGTCGCTTGTTCGCGCCGGACGCCGCCGCCGGCGGCGCGGGCGAGGCGCCGGAAGTCGCGGGCGCGCGGCATGCGCCGAGGAGCGCGAGCGCGAAGGTGCCCGCGAGCAAGGGGACCGCGGCGAGTTGGACCGAGACGAGCAGGACCGAGTGGTGGCGCATGGGAAGTCGCACAGGATGCCATCGCCGCGCGATGGCGTCACTCGCTCGAACGCGAGTCGAACTCAGCGCCGGTAGCCGGCGAGCAGAGCCTGCGCGGCCGCGCTGTCGAAGCGCAGCACGCAGTGCGTCGGCCGGTCGGGCCCGACCTCGATCCACGCGGGCTCGCACGGCACGTCTTCCTCGAGCCGGATGTTCCCGCTGCGCACGCTCAGCGTGCAGTGCAGGTCCCAGCGACCCGGTGCGGGCGCGCTGAACTCGGTGACCTCGCCGGGCTGCACGTACATCCAGTGCGTCGGCGCGCCCGCGCGCGTCGCTCGCAGCCGCAGATTCGTTTCCTCGGGCAGCCCGGCCGCGTGGATCTCGAGCGCGATCCGCGCGGCCTGTGCGAACACGAGCACCTTCGGCGGATGCGCGAGATCGAGCTCCTGTTCCGTGCAGCCGGGGACGGCGACGACGAAGCGCGACGCCTCGCAGATCCGCGGCGCGACGAGCTCGCCGCGGAAGAACGCGTGGCTCGCCGCGCTGCCCGTCGCGCTCGAGCTCTCGTGCGAGCGCAGCAAGCCGCTGCGCGGCTGTCCCTGCGCGTCGACGACGCGGACGCGGACGAGCTCCGGGATCCGCGCGAGTCGCAGCGGATCCAAGCGCTCGTCGCTGGCTCGACCGTTCGGCGGCAGCAGCAGCGCATCGAGCACCGCGAGCCGCTCGCGGCACGGAAGCACGAGCACTTCCAGGCGCGCGATCCCGGCCGCGGCGAGGTCGGTGCGGAACGAGCCGTCGCGCGACACCTTGAGCTCGACCGGATGCGCGGCGCCCGCGGTCGGTGCGATGCGCACCAGCACGAGCTCGGCCGGCAGCCCGGCGGGCAGCTCGACGCGGCCGGCGACCTCGGCGCTGTCGGGCAGCGCGATCACGAGATCGAGCGCGCCGCGGCACAAGCCGTCGGCGCTCGTGATGCGCGCGTAGCGCCGCTCGCTGGTCGCGACGAGCGCGCTCGGCTCGGCCGCGAGCTCGCCGCGCAGTTCGAAGCGGCCGTTCGCGGCGCTGCGCGCCTGGATCTGCGTCGGCGCGGACGCGCCGGGCTCCGCGTCGGCGATCCACACGGTGAGCTCGGCGTCTTCGATCGGCGCGCCGAGCGCGTCGACGACGCGGCCCGCGGCGACGAGCGGCGCCGCGCGCAGCACGAGGTCGCCGAGGTCGCGGTAGCCGGCGAGCGGGTGGGGGATCGGCGTGCTCGCCGCGAGCGCGCCGTCCTGCGTCGACAGCTCGATCACGCGCGCGTCGTCGCCGGCGAGCTCGCGCTCGGCCAGCGTGACGCGCGCGCGCGCGTCGGTCGCGACGAGCAGCGGCGCGCGATCGACGGCGGCACCCGTCCGGTTCGTCAGGCGCAGCGCGAGCAGCTCGTTCGCGCGCGGCGCGCCGTCCGGCCCGAGCACGCGCGCGACGAGCACCGGCTGCGGCGCACCGAACACGACGTCGACGTCGCGCGTCTCGCCGGGCGCGAGCGGCTCGAGCTGCAACTGAAGCGATTCCCAGTGCGCGAGCGCGCCCTCGAGCAGGATCGGCGCGCCCGCCTGCAGCGGACCGATCTCGCCGTCCCAGTCGACGACGCGCAGGCCGATGGGCAGCACGCCGGTGCCGACGTCCTTCAGCAGCGCCGCCGACAGGCTCGGCCGCGCCTGTGGATCGACCGCGCCGGCGGCGGTGTCGACGCGCGCGCGCACGCGCAGCGCGCCGCACGGCGGCAGCGTCAGCGTGACCGGCCGCTCGGGCAGGCCGCGCACGAACGGCACCGGATCGAGCGGCGCGACGATGCCGAGCATCGCCGGCTGGCGCACTTTCTCGAGCCAGCGCGTGACGCCGCGGATGCGCGCGCGCCCGTCGGCGTCGGTGCGCACGATCAGCGTCTCGGCGTCGCTCCACCCGAGGTCGGCGAGGCCGACCGGGATGCCTGCGGCCGGGCGGCCGTCCGCGTCGACGACGAATGCGTCGACGTGCTGCTGTCGCGCGAGGCGCAGCTCGACGACGTCGGTGCGCTCGCGCGGAAAGGCGCGCTCGTCGTAGCCGAGCGCGGCGCGGCCGAGCTCGCCCTGGGCGCCGCCGAGCTCGCCCAGCGCCGCGACGCGCACCGCGTCGACGAGCTCGCGCGGCAGCTCGGCCTCGGCGTTCTCGTCGAGCGCGAGCGCGTTGCCGTGCGTGCGCCACGCGGTCTCGACGTCCAGGCCGCGCTCGACGCGATCGCTCTCGAGCCAGCGGCCGTTCGCCTCGAGCGACATCCACCACGCGCTCGCCGCCGGCAGCGGCGCGCCCGTGCGCGCATCGACGACGCGGATGCGACGGCCTTCGCGGCGCGTCGTCGCGCTGCGCTGCGCCGCCGCGCGCGCGGACGCCGCGGCGGCGCCGTCGGCCGAGTCGCCGGTGCCGTCGGCCTCGGCACTCGCCGCGAGCCGCGCCGCGCCGGCGGCGGACAACTCCGGCGCGAGCCCGGCGCGCGCGCCGGCCGCGGGGTCGGCCGGATGCGAGGCCCACCACGCCGCGAGCGCGACCAGCAGCGCGACGAGCGCCAGCAGGGCGAAGAGCAGCCTCCTCATCGGATGCGCGTCACCTACCCGCCGGCACGACCAAGGTCACGCCGCGCGCGCCGGCTTCCGCGAGCTCGCGCGCGCCGCGCGCCTCGACGCGCACCGCACCCGGCTGCGGCAGGCCCCACAGCTCGAACGCGCCGTCGGCGCGCGTGGTCGTGCGCCACTGCTCGCCCCAGGCCTGGCCGCTCGCGCTGACCGCGGCGTCGGCGATCGGCGCGCCCTGCTCGTCGCGCACGGCGCCGCTCGCGAGGTGCACGTACGCGGCACAGCGCTGCGCGCCGAGATCGGTTTCGCGCACGCCCGCTTCGCGCAGCGCCGTCAGCGCGACGCCGCACGGCGCCGCGTCGACCGGCTCGGCGTGCAGCACCGCGCGGATCCGGAACTCCGCGAGCGTCGGACCGATGACGATGCGCAGCGCGCCGTCGGCGTCCGTGCGCAGGCGCTGCTGCCGCACCTGCGGCGGACCGCGGCGATCGAGTGCGGCGAGCTGGAGCTGTGCGTCGATCCAGCAGTGCGCGAGCGCGCGCCCGTCGGGAGCGAGGAGTCGCGCGAGCAGCGCGGTCGGCGGCGCGGCGAGCTCGAGTCGCGCGACGCGCGGCTCGCGCGCGAGGTCGGCCGGTTCGAGGCGCGTGCTCGCGAGGCCGTACAGCGCCGACTCGGCTTCGATGACGAGCGCCGCGTCCACATCGAGTCCCGGCAGCAGCGCGCTCGGGCCGCGCACGTGCCGCCACGTCCAGTGCGTGTAGTTGCCGTCCTCGTCGGCGTGCGCGGCCGCGACCAACAGCGGCGCGCCGCGCGGCAGCACGCCGCCGAGCTCGAGCGCGAGCGAAGGCCGCGCGCTCCACGGCAGCTCGAGCGGCGCGGCGAGCGGCAGCGCGGCGCGCTCGATCTCGAGCTCGATCGGCGCGCGCGCGACGCCGTCGGCGCCGACGTACATCCGCGCGCCGTCGAACCAGCGGCGCTCGACGTCCGCGATGCGCGCGATGCCGTCGGCGGCGCTCGTCGCGGCGGTCACGCGCTCGACGCCGCCGTCCTCGCGGTGCAGCCACAGCGCGACGGCGGCGCCGGCGAGCGGGCGATCGGCGTCGTCGAGCACGCGCACTTCGACGGCGTGGCTCGGCCGCGGCGCGAGTTCGAGCGCGAGCGGATCGCCGGGCTTCCACGCCGCGCGCGCGGCGACGCCGGGCGCGTGCAGCCGCAGCTCGACGCCGGATCCGAACGACGGCACCGCGCAGCGCGCGAGGCCGTGCGCGTCGGCGATCGCGATCGCGCGCTCGGGCGGCTCGTGCGTCCACGGATCGATGCCGTCGGCCTCGAGCAGCTCGGGCGCGCTCTCGGCCGACTTCTTCCACACGTGGATCGCGGCGCCGGCGGGTGCGCGGACGACGAGCTCGAGCGGCGGTGGCGCGGCGACGCGCGACTGCGGCGGCTCCGGCGGCGCCTGCGCGCGCGGAGCACAGGCGAGGGCGAGCGCGAGCCAGTGCATCGACCGCGATTGTCGTGGCTGCGCCCGCCGGCGCAAGCGGCGGAGCTTGCGCCCGCGCCGCTGCGCGGCGATCCTCTCGCGTTCCATGTCGAAGCCCACCGCACCGAGCCCGTCCAACTCTCCGTTCAGCCCCGAGGCCGCCGCGAAGTACGGCGTGCAGAATTACGGCAAGCGCGCGCAGATCGAAGGCGTGCAGTGGGTCGAGCTCAAGCGCTTCAACGACGACGGCGGCGCGATGACCGAGCTCGGGCGCTTCGACCAGGGCGTGCACCAGCAACTGCCGGGCTTCGTCGCGCGCCAGATCAACTACAGCGTGATGGAGCCGCTCGCGATCAAGGCGTTCCACTTGCACAAGCGCCAGACCGACGTCTGGTACGTGCCGCCGAGCGACAAGCTGCTGCTCGTGCTCGCCGACGTGCGCAAGGGGAGCCCGAGCGAGGGGCTCGTCACGCGCCACGTGCTCGGCGACGGCAACTCGAAGCTCGTGCGGATCCCGCCGGGCGTCGCGCACGGCTGCCGCAACCTGCGGCCGGCGACGCCGAGCGTGATCGTGTACTTCGTCGACGTGCAGTTCTCGATCGGCGACGACTGCGACGAAGGGCGGCTGCCGTGGAACCACTTCGGCGCCGAGGTGTGGGAAGTCGAGCGCGGTTAGTGCGCGCGCTGCTGTTGTCCGCGCTGGCCGCGCTCGGCGCGTGCCGTTCCACTTCGCCCATCGAGACAGCCGCGATCGTGAACGA
>SCVU01000460.1 GCA_004296785.1 Planctomycetota bacterium | reverse complement strand
CCCGACTCGATCAGCCGCAGCTCGACTTCCTGCAGCAGCAGCGCGGGCTCGACTTCCTCGGGCGCGAGACGGCACACCGACTCGAGCTCCGCGCGCGCCGCGTCGAGCTCGTTCGCGCGCAGGCTCTCGCGTACTGCGCCGCCGAAACCGCGCGCACGGTCGAGCAACCGTCGTTCGTCGCGTACCTGCGCGCCGCGCGCATCGCGCGCGACGCCGAGCAGGCCGAGGTGTTCCTCGCCGCGGCCGGCGCGCTGCGCGCCGACGATGCGTGGGTGCCGTACGCGCGCGCGCACCGCTTGTGGACCAGCGGCAGCGAACAGCGCCGCGCGCGCAAGGAGCTCGAGCGCGCGCTCGAGCTCGACCCCGGCCTGCTGCCGGCGCTGCGCCTGCACGCGGCGCTGCAGGCGCGCGAGGGCCGCGCCAGCGATGCGCTCGACGCGCTCGAGCGCTGGCTCGAACCCGCGCGCGAGCATCCGTGCGTCTGGCCGGCCGATCTGCGCAACGCCGATCTCGATCGCGGCGCGCTGCTCGTGCTCGCGGGCGAGCCGCGCGACGCCGAGAAACTGCTCGAAGGCCTGGTCGAGCTCTCGGCCGCCGAGCGCGCGCGCCGCGACCTGTTGCTCGCCGCCGCGCACGAGGCGCGCGACGAGCCGGTCGATGCGTTGCGCGCGGCGCAGGCGGCCGCGCTGCATCCGTCGAGCGAGCTGCTCGCGCTGCAACAGCAGGCGCTCTTGTACGAGCTGTGGCTGCAGGACTACGCGACCGCGCGCACCGCGTGGGAGCGCGTGCTCGCGGCCGCGAGCGGGGCGCCGACGCTGCCGGCGGCCGGGCCGGAAGCGGTGGGGGGGACGCCGAGCGACGGCGGCGCGGCGCTGCAGTCGCTCTTGTTGCGCGTGCAGGCGCGCGCGCACATCGCGCGCGTCGACCGCGAGCTCGCGCGGCGGCGCGACGCGGCACGCGACGGCGGTTGAGCGCTGCGATGAAGGCCGTCCTCCAGCGCGTGAGCTGTGCCTCCGTCCGCGTCGACGGCGAGCTCGTCGGCGCCTGCGGCCCCGGCCTGCTCGTGCTGCTCGGCGTGCTGAAGGGCGACGGTCCGGCCGAGGCCGCGCGCCTGGCCGACAAGATCGCGCAGTGGCGCTGCTTCCCACCGGCCGATCCCGCGCAGCCCGGCGCGATCGGCGCGGGCAAGATGTCGGTCTCCGTGCTCGACCGCGGTCTCGAGGTCCTCGTCGTCAGCCAGGTCACGCTGGCGGCCGACGGGCGCAAGGGCCGCCGGCCCTCGCTCGACCTCGCGGCGCCGCCGGAACTCGGCGAACAGCTCTACGAGGCCTTCGTCGCGCACCTCGCCGGACTCGGCCTGCGCACCGCGCGGGGGCGCTTCGGAGCGCTGATGGAGGTCCAGCTCACGAACCACGGGCCGCTGACCTTCGTGCTCGA
>SCVU01000459.1 GCA_004296785.1 Planctomycetota bacterium | reverse complement strand
CTCGGCCAGGCGCAGCCGGCCCTCGCCGATCTCGCACAGGAGCAGCGCATCGTCCGCCGCGTCGCGCTCGAGCAGATCGAGGTACTCGAGCCCTTTGGCCGCGAGCTTCTGGCGCGCCTCGGTCGCGCCGGGCACGCGCTCGATCGAATCGTGCAGCTCGAACAGCACCGAGCGCGCCAGCGCGCGCACGTCGTCGAAGCGCCGCGCCGACTGGCGCTCGGCCGCGCGCGCCTGGAAGCCGAAGCGCGTGCTGATCGCGGCGGCCGCCAGCGACACGACGACGATCGCCGCGAGCGCCGCGCTGGCCGCGCGGTGGCGCCGCGCGAACATCCGCAGCTGGTACAGCGTCGTCGCCGGCCGCGCGACGATCGGCCGTCCCGCGAGCCAGTTCGACAGATCCGCGCGCAGCGCGTCGGCCGATGCATAGCGCCGCGCCGGATCCTTCTCGAGCGCGTGCAGCAGCACGAGCTCGAGATCGCGCTCGACCTCGGGCGCGAGCTCGGACGGCGGCCGCGGCGCGTCCTGCTCGATCGCGCGCGCCAGCGCCGGCAGCGCGCGGCCCTGCGCGGGAAACGGCGGGCTGCCGCACGCGAGCTCGTAGCCGAGCACGCCCAGCGCCCACACGTCGGTGCGCGCATCGACCAGCGCCGGATCGCCGGACAACTGCTCGGGGCTCATGCTGCCGAGCGTGCCGAGCAGCTCGCCCGAGTGCGTGAGCCCCGCGCCGGCGTCGAGCTCGCGCGCGATGCCGAAGTCGATCACGCGCGCGCGGCCGGCCGCGTCGACGAGCACGTTCGCGCTCTTGAGATCGCGGTGCACGACGCCGCGCAGGTGCGCGTGGTGGATCGCGTCGCAGACGTCGGCGAGCAGCTCGATGCGCCGCCGCAGCGGCAGCGCGCGCGCGGCCTGTGCGAGCGGCGTCGCCTGCTCGATCAGCTCGAGCGCGTACCACGGCCGGCGCGCGCCGCGCGCGCCCGGCGCGCCGCCGCCCGCATCGTCGACGCCGCTCGCGATCACCTGCGCGATGCCCGGGTGGCGCAGCCGCGCGAGCAGGCCGGCCTCGCGCTCGAAGCGCGCCAGCGCCGCGCTCGTCGCGCAGTCGGCGTGCACGAGCTTCAGCGCGACGCGGCGCCGCGGCGCGTGCTGCTCGGCCTCCCACACCTGCCCCATGCCGCCGCTGCCGATCGCGCGCACGAGCGTGAACGCGCCGATCACGGAGCCGGCGCGCGGTTCGCTCGCGCCGGACGCGGCCGCGCGCGGCGCCAGCGGCCGCAGGAACGCGTCGTCGACCAGCGCCGCCGCGAGCAGCTCGCGCGCCTCGCCGGCGAGCTCCGCGTCGGCGCCGCACGCGCTCGCGAGATACGCATCGCGCTGTGCGCCCGCGAGCTCGGCCGCGCGGCCGACGATCTCGCGCAACCGTGTCGTGCGTTCGTCCATCGCGACAGCCGCGGCGCCGCGGTCAGGCGCCCGACCCCGCGCCGCGCTCGAGCTCGCGCCGCAGCCAGCCGCGCGCGAACACCCAGCTGCCCTCGACCTGCCGCACGGTCCAGCCGAGCGCGCGCGCGGTCTCTTCGGTCGTCAGGCCGGCGAAGAAGCGCAGTTCGACGACGCGCGCCGCGTCCGGATCGCGCGACTCGAGCTGCGCCAGCGCATCGTCGAGCGCGAGCACGTCGGTGCGATCGCCGTCCCAGATCGAGAGCGCGCCGAGGTCGAGCTCGGCGAGCTCGAGCTGCGCGGGGACGCGCCCGCCGCCGCGCTTTTCCGCGTCGCGCGCGCGCGCGTGGTCGACCAGCACGCGGCGCATCGCGCGCGCCGCGAGGCGCAGGAAGTGCGTGCGGTCCTCGAAGTCGCTCGCGGCGCCGTCCGCCGCCGCTCCGAGCAGCCGCAGCCAGGCCTCGTGGACCAGCGCGGTCGGCTGCAGCACGTGCGCGCCGCGCTCGTCCGTCATCACGCGCCGCGCGAGCGCGTGCAGCTCGCGGTAGACGAGCTCGGCGAGTTGGTCGCCGACGGCCGCGTCTCCGCGGCGCAGCCGCCGCAACAAGAGCGTCACCTCGCCCGGGGCCGGCGTCTCGAGCTCCATCGCGCGGTCCATCCTATCCGTGATCCGCGCGGTCCAGCCGGCGCCGTCGGATGCGGGCGAGCTGCGGGCCGCGCGCGGCAGGTCGACGGCCGCCGCGCGCGCACCGCGCGGCACTCACGCGACGCCCCCGCCATGCGCGCGCTCAGCGCCGCACTCGCGCGCGCTCAGGGTTCCCCGTGCGCGCGTTCAGCGCTCGCCCGTGCGCGCGTTCAGCGCCCCCTTGCAATGGACCGCGCGCTCCAGTATCCCCGAGCCATGCGCAAGCCGCTCTTCGGCGCTACGGACCCTCGTGGACGCGCTCCGCGTTGGCTCGGGCTGTCGCTCGGCGCGTGCCTCGCGCTCCTCGCCGCGTGCGCGGGCCCGACCGCGCATCGCCAGGCGCCGCCGCAATCCGGATCGAGCGACGCGAGCACCGCGAGCGCGCCGCGCTCCAACGAGCCGCTCGAGACGCCCGACGCGTGGCGCTTCCAACCGCTGTCGTGGGCCAAGCTCGAGCGCATCGAGCGCTGGCTCTCCGGACCCGGCGCGCAGGATGCGCAGGCGCGCGCCGACGCGGAGATCGAGCTCGCCGGCGGGCTGCTCGAGTTCGCGCACCTCGAGCGCACGAAGCTCGGCGAGGTCGTCTTCGACCAGCGCCTCGATCGCGCCGAGGATCTGCTGCAGTCGGCGCTC
>SCVU01000458.1 GCA_004296785.1 Planctomycetota bacterium | reverse complement strand
TGGTCGCCGCCGAACAGCTCGAGGAACGAAGCCTGCGTGCCGGTCGTGCCCTTGACGCCGCGGAAGCGCAGCATCGACAGCGCGTGCTCGAGATCCGCGAGGTCGTCGACCGCGTCCTGCAGCCACAGGCACGCGCGCTTGCCGACCGTCGTCGCCTGCGCCGGTTGGTAATGCGTGAGCCCCAGGCACGGCTGATCCTTCCACTGCAGCGCGAACCCGCGCAGCGCTGCGATGACCTGCACCAACTGCGCGCGCACGAGAGCGATGCCTTCGCGGAACGCGAGCAGATCCGCGTTGTCGGTGACGTAGCAGGACGTCGCGCCCAGATGCAGGATCGGGCGCGCGAGCTTGGCCTTGTCGCCCCACGCGTGCACGTGCGCCATCACGTCGTGGCGGAGCTCGCGCTCGTACTTGTCCGCCAAATCAAAGTCGATCTCCCCCGCCGTCGCCTTCAGCTCGGCGACCTGCTCCGCACTGATCGCCAGACCGAGCTCGCGCTCCGACTCCGCGAGCGCGATCCACAGCGCGCGCCAGCGCCCGAAACGAACCCGGTCACTGAAGTTCTCGCGCATCGCGCGGGACGCGTAGCGCGTCGACAGCGGGCTCACGTAGTTGTCGCGGTCGGTCACTGCGTGAGACTAACAATCGAGCCGACGCGGTTCCCGGGTTACGGCGAGGTGACCGCGCGCAGCGAAAGGCGGCGGTAACATCGGACCGCGTGAGCACTGCTCGGCAACCTGTCGCCTGCGCTTCCATGCTCGCGCTCCTGTGCTGGCCAGCGGCGGCGCAGGAATCGCGCGTAGCGGATCCGGCGGACGCGCTGCTCCCCCAGTGGAAGCCACTCGAACACCCGAGCCACTTCGCAGCCGCGCTCTGCTACGTGGGTGATGCGGATGGAGACGGGACGGGCGATCTCGCGGTCGGTGGGCCAACACACCCGGGCAACGGTCGCGTCTGGATCGTCTCCGGCACCACCGGTGCTTGCATCCGGAAGCTCAGTCCGCCGTCGGAAGCGCTGCGCCACATCCGGTTTGGAAAGTCGTTGGCCGCCGTTGGCGATCTCGATGGCGACGGTCTCACCGAACTCGGAGTCGGCGCACCGAGCGCGAGCGAAGAGCCGGGCTACACCGGCTTCGTTGGTGCCTTTTCGCCGCGAGGCGGGGCGTTGCGCGTGTGGTTGGCCGGGGAGAATCCAGGCGATCTCTTCGGCTCGAGCGTGTGCTCACTTGGAGATCTCGATCGCGACGGCGTGCCGGATTTCGCAGTCGGTGCGCCGCAAGGATCCGGGTGGAACGAGAAGCCAGGCTACGTGCGCGTCCACTCGGGCAAGGACGGATCGATCCTTCGAACGTGGCGCGGCACGCGACCCGAAGAGGGATTCGGCACAGCGCTCTGTGCCGTCGGCGATGTTGACAGCGACGGCTCGCCAGACCTCGCGATCGGGGCGCCATGTCCGTACGGCGCTTCGGCGAGGCCTGGGCGCGTCGTCGTGCTGTCCGGAGTGGACGGGCACGTAGTGCGCGAGTTCCCGAGCACGAGACGGGGTGGCCGCTTCGGCTACTCGCTCTGCTCCAGCGGTGACCTGAACGCAGATGGCAAACGCGACCTCATCATCGGCGAGCCCGGCGAGCTCATGGCGAGCGACGGGGCATTCAAGGGAGCCGTCCATGGGTGGCCCATCTCCGACGGCGTCGAGATTCGCCGCTCGGATCCTCAGAGATGGCTCGCAGGATTCGGTGAGTACGGCACCGCGTTGCATGATCTCGGAGACATCGACGCGGACAACGTCGCCGACTACCTCGTGAGTTGCCCGAAGGGTGGCGCCGAGGCACAAGGCGCCGTGTGGGCGTATTCAGGACGGACCGGCGAGGAGCTGCAATTCCAGCAAGCACCGACGGAAGGCGGGAGCGCGGGTGGCTGGTATTACGGCGAGTCGATCTCACGCGCTGGTGACATCGATCGCGACGGTGTGAACGACATCGCGGTGGGCATGTGCTCGTGGTACAGCCCGGCCGAGCGACAGTGGGTCTTGATCTACTCGGGCAAGAGCGGACGTCGGCTCGCGGTGTATCAGGAGCGCGAGATCGACGCGGATCCGACGAGTGCGCCGGCAGCGCGCTGAGCGCTACTTCTTCTTCGCGATGTTCGCCATCGTGGCGGCGATCGATTCGAGGCGCTGGTCGATCTCGTTCTTGTCGAGCCACTTCCCGCGCAGCATCACGCCCGCCTGCCGGTGCACGTTGCGAATGTCCGCCGTCGGATCGCCGTCGAGCAGCAGCAGATCGGCGCGGCGGCCGGGTTGGATCGTTCCGAACTCGGCTTCGGCGCCGAAGTACGCCGCCGGTGCGCTCGTCGCAGCGCGCAGGATCTGCCAGCGCGAGACGCCCGCGCGCTCGAGCGCGGGAAGCTCGTGCTCGAGGCTGAAGCCCGGCACCGAGAACATCTGCGGCGCGTCGGAGCCAAGCAGGAGGTTGACGTTCTCCTTCGCGAGCAGCCCGAGCATCTTGTCGCGCGCCGCGAGCATCTTCGCGCCCGCGACCGCGTCTCCCTGCGCAAGCTGCCCGGCCTTCGCGAGCTTCCACTGCTCGCGCTCCTTCGGGTGCGCGTACGCGAGCTCCGGCCGCGCGTCGAGTGCTTCG
>SCVU01000457.1 GCA_004296785.1 Planctomycetota bacterium | reverse complement strand
GCCTGCTCGTCGAGCGGCTCGGCGGTCCGTCGGTGAAGCCGTACCAGCCCGAGGGCCTGTGGCAGGAAGTCGCGATGCTGCAGTCGAACACGCGCGAGTACGCGCGCGGCGCGGACGACGCGCTGTGGCGGCGCAGCTTGTACACGTACTGGAAGCGCGCGTGCCCGCCGCCGTCGATGCTGACGCTCGACGCGCCGACGCGCGAGTTCTGCACGATCCGCCGGGCGGCGACGAACACGCCGCTGCAGGCGCTCGTGCTGTGGAACGACGAGCAGTTCGTCGAGGCGGCGCGCGCGCTCGCCGCGCGCGTGCTCGCCACGCGTTCGCTCGCGGAGGGCGCGGCGGACGACGCGCCGACGAACGCGACCGCCGGCGACGGCGCGCGCATCGGCGAGCTGTGGCGCCGCTGCACGGGCCGCCGCGCCGACGACGCCGATCGCGCGCGCTCCGAGCGCGCGCTCGTCGCGTTCCGCGAGCGCTACGCGAACGCGCCCGACGAGGCGAAGCTGCTCGTCGACGTCGGCGAGTCGATGGCGCCGGCCGAGCTCGATGCGCGCGAGCTCGCGGCCTGGACGATGCTCGCGAGCGCGATCCTCAACCTCGACGCGGCGATCACGCGGAACTGAATCCATGCACCCGTTCGAACAACGCGGCCTCGATCTCACGCGCCGCAGGTTCTTCTCGACCTGCGCGGGCGGCATCTCGGCGGCGCTCGGCAGCGCGGCGATCGCGTCGCTGCTGCCGCGGCCGCTGCGCGCGGAGCTCGGCGCGCCGAACGCGAGCCCGCTGCTGCACCGCGCGCCGCGCGCCAAGCGCGTGATCTACATGCACATGGAGGGTGCGCCGAGCCAGCTCGACCTGTACGACTACAAGCCGGGCCTGCGCGCGCGCTACGACACCGATCTCCCCGACTCGATCCGCCAGGGCCAGCGCCTGACCGGCATGACGAGCGGCCAGTCGCGCTTCCCGACCGCGCCGTCGATCTTCAAGTTCACGCGCTACGAGAACGCGCAGGACGGCGCGTGGCTGAGCGAGCTCCTGCCGCACACCGGCGCGATGGCGAAGCACCTGTGCATCGTGCGCTCGATGCACACCGAGGCGATCAATCACGAGCCCGGCATCACGTTCTTCCAGACCGGCAACCAGCAGCCCGGCCGCCCGAGCTTCGGCGCGTGGGCGAGCTACGGCCTCGGCAGCGCGAACGCGAACCTGCCGACCTTCGTCGTGATGATCACGCAGGGCATCGGCAACATGCAGGCGCTGTCGGCGCGCTTCTGGGGTTCGGGCTTCCTCCCGAGCGAGCACCAGGGCTGCAAGCTGCGCTCGAGCGGCGATCCGGTGCTGTTCCTCGAGAATCCGCCGGGCGTCACGCGCGCCGACCGCCGCCAGTGGCTCGACCTCGTCGGCGAGCTCAACGAGCGCGAGGCCGAGCGCTCGCTCGATCCCGAACTGCGCACGCGCATCGCGCAGGCCGAGATGGCGTATCGGATGCAGGCCTCGGTGCCCGAGCTCACCGACTTCTCCGACGAGGACGAGCGCACGCTCGAGCTGTACGGACCCGACGTCAAGAAGCCCGGCACGTTCGCCGCCAACTGCCTGCTCGCGCGGCGCCTGGCCGAGCGCGGCGTGCGCTTCATCCAGCTCTACATGCGCGGCTGGGACCAGCACGGCAATCTGCCGGGCGAGCTGAAGTCGCAGTGCCAGGCCGTCGACCAGCCGCAGGCGGCGCTGCTCGAGGACCTCGAGCGCCGCGGCCTGCTCGACGAGACGCTCGTGATCTGGTCGGGCGAGTTCGGCCGCACGTGCTACAGCCAGGGCACGCTGACGAAGGACAACTACGGCCGCGACCACCACCCGCGCTGCTTCTCGCTGTGGATGGCGGGCGGCGGGATCCGCCCGGGCATCGTGCACGGCGAGACCGACGACTACTCGTACAACGTCGTCAAGGACCCGGTCAGCGTTCACGATCTGCATGCGACGCTGTTACACCTGCTCGGCTTCGACCACGAGCGACTGACGTTCCGCCACCAGGGCCGCGACTTCCGCTTGACCGACGTGTTCGGCGAAGTGAAGCGCGAGCTGCTCGCTTGAACCGACCGACCGCACGATCGACGACGCGATGATGCTCTCGACCACTGAAGCGGCGCTGCAGGCGTGGGTCGCGATCTTCGGGCGCCTGCACCCGCTGCTCGTACACGCGCCGATCGGGCTGCTCGCGGCGGTCGCGCTGCTGCGCGTCTCGCTCGCGTGGCGCAACCGCCGCGCGAACGGCGGCGACCGC
>SCVU01000456.1 GCA_004296785.1 Planctomycetota bacterium | reverse complement strand
CGCCCGGCCGCTCGAGCACCGTCAACCGCTGCAGCGCCGCGAGCACGCAGTTGTCGAGCTGCCCGCGCACCTCGAGGCCCGGCTTCGGCGTCCACACCTGCAGGAAGCCCTCGGTGGTCGTCTCGGCCTTGTACGCGATGTTCTCGCCTTCCTGGCGCACCGCGACGTGCTCGATCAGACCCTTCGGCCCTTCGATCTGGATCACGTCGGCGATCAGGATCGCCTCGGTCGCGAGCTCGATCGGCCACGGGAGCTTGACCGGCGCGGCGGCGGGCGCGGCGCTCGCGCTCGGCGCCGGCGCGGGTTTCTTCTCGGGCGCGTTGCACGCACAGCACGCGAGGACGACGAGCGCGACGCAGGCGGAGCGGAGTTCTTGCATGGCGTTCCTACGGGTGTGACTCAACGTGTCGGTTCGATGCAGCTGATCTGTTCGATGGAGCGCGTCGGTTCAACGCAGCCCGCACGCCGCGAGCGCGCGGTCGCGCGTCGCGCGGGCGCGCGCGCGCGCCACCGCGGCGCCGCCCTGCAACACGCGCTCGACGTGGTCGGGGTGCTGCACGAGCTTGTCGCGCTCGGCGCGCGCCGGCGCGAAGCGCGTCTCGATCGCCTCGTGCAGCCGCTGCTTCATGTGGCCGTAGCCCGGCGCGCCCGCGCCGCCGGCGCGGATGCGCTCCTGCCACTGCGCGAGCTCCTCGGGCGGCAGGAACAGCGCGAGCAACTGCATCGGCACGAGCGCGTCGGGATCCTTCGGCTCCTCGGGCGGCCGGCTGTCGGTGACGATCGCGCCGATGCGCTTCTTCAGCTCCTTGCCGCTCTCGAAGATCCAGATCGTGTTGCCGTAGCTCTTCGACATCTTCTCGCCGTCGAGCCCGGGCACCTTGGCGAGCGACGCCGCCGACGGAATGCGCGCCTCGGGCCGCTTGAAGACCGGGCCGTACTGGCCGTTGAAGTAGCCGGCCATGTCCTGCGCCATCTCGACGTGCTGGACCTGGTCCTTGCCGACCGGCACCTGGTCGGAGTCGTACGCGAGGATGTCCGCCGCCATCAGGACCGGGTAGGTGAACAGGCCGACGCTGGGCTTGATGCCGTGCGCGAGCTTGTCCTTGTACGAGTGCGCGCGCTCGAGCAGGCCCATGCCGGTCACGCACGCGAGCAGCCAGGTCAGCTCGGTGACCTCGGGCACGTCGCTCTGGCGGAACAGCATCGCCTTGGCCGGGTCGAGGCCGAGCGCGAGGTACGAGAGCGCGACGTCGTGCACGCGCTCGCGCAGCTCGGCCGCGCCCTGCGACGTCGTCAGCGCGTGGTAGTCGGCGATGAAGTAGAAGTGTTCGCCGGGCTCGTGCTGCAGCGCGACGTGCTGCGCGAGCGCGCCGAAGTAGTTGCCGAGGTGCAATCGGCCGCTGGGCTGGACGCCGGACAGAACGGTGGGCATCGGAGCGCGAGAGCGTAGCAACTTGCCGCGGCGTGCTTGAACGCCGCTCGCGCGCTGCGTAGACCGTCTGGATGTTCCCCGGGCATGTCCGTGCGCGCCGCATCCGGCTCGCGGCGCTCGCCGCGTGCCTCGCCGCGTGCGTCGCGCTCGCCGGCTGCGCCGCGTCCGGGACGGACATCCACCTCGAGCCGCTGTGGTCGCGCCACACGATGGCGAGCGGCGGCACCGAGGTCGAGGCGCTCGGCGGCCTGTACCTGTCCCAGAACCCGATGCCCGGGCTCGACGCGCGCATCCACGGCGTGCGACCGCTGTGGAGCCAGCGCAACGACGCCGACGGCGACCGCACCAGCCACTTCCTCGTGCCGCTGGGCTTCGACCGCAAGTCGGGCACCGGTCACACGACGATGCTGCTGCCGCTCTTCTACTACCAGTCGCGCGTCGAGGAGCCGCAGCACGAGGGCCTGCCCGGCAAGTCGCGCTTCGACCTCGTCGCGCTGCCGGGCCTGTTGCTCTCGCGCAGCGACAAGGGCACCGACCGCATCGCGCTGTTCCCGCTCGGCGGGATGGTCGACCACCTCTTCACCTACGACAAGATCCGCTTCGTGCTGTTCCCGCTGTTCCTCTACACGGAGCGCGAGCGGGTCCGCTCGTGGCACGTGCTGTGGCCGATCTTCGGCTGGAGCCGCGGCCCCGAGTCGTCGTCGCAGCGGCTGTGGCCGCTGGTCGGTCACTCGCAGCGCGACGGCCGCTACGACCGCTGGTTCTGGCTGTGGCCGTTCCTCCACTGGCACCGCGAGCGCGACCCCGGCACCGAGAACCTCAGCGCGACGAAGTTCCTGTTCTTCCCGCTCTACGGCCGCACGCGCATCGGCACCTACCGCAGCACGACCGTGCTGTGGCCGTTCTTCGGCTACGCGCGCGATCCGCGCCGCGGCTACTGGGCGGTCGACGCGCCGTGGCCGTTCGTGCGGATGCAGGGCGGCGGTCTCGACCCGAACGCCGAGGAGCGCCGGCGCGCGTGGCCGTTCTACTCGCACTTTCGCAGCGCGGGCCTGCACGCCGACGCGACGCTCTGGCCGTTCTTCCACCGCCGCCGCGAGGACTACGCGGAGTCCGAGCGCGACTCGACCTACCTCGTCCCGTTCTGGCAGTCGTGGGACCGCACGAGCAAGGTCGACGGGAGCAAGAGCTCGTGGCGCAAGCTCTGGCCTCTGTACCAGCACTACCAGCAAGATGAGTACGTGCGCTACGCGTTCCCCGACCTCAATCCGTTCTGGCGCAGCGAGATGATCGAGTTCCACTACGCGTGGATCTGGGAGCTGTACGTCGGCGAGCGCGGCCGCTTCGGCGAGCGCGAGCGGCTGTGGGGCGGCCTGTACCGCGCGGAATCGACGCGCCTGGAGTCGCGGCACTCGCTGTCGGCGCTGTACGCGTCGCGCGCGTACTCCGATGAGCGCGGCGAGGTGATCGAGCGCTCGCTGCTGTTCGGCCTGCTGCGCTTCCGCACGAGCTCGCGCGACGGCTTCGATCCCATGCGGCCGGCGTTCCCCGGGCCGGGCTGGCCGGCAGCGATGTCGGGCGCGATGCCCGGCGTCGACGCGGAAGCAGGCGCGCAGCCGTGAAGCGCATCCTCGCGAGCCTGCTCGAGTTCGTCCGGCTGACGGGCGAGCAGGTCGAGCTGTTCGTGCAGGTGCTGCTGCGCCTGCACCACACGTGGAAGCGCCGCGCGCTGATCGGCGACCAGCTCTACGTCGGCGGCATCAAGGTGCTGCACGTCGTGCTGCTGGTCAGCTTCTCGATGGGCATGGTCGTGTCGCTGCAGACCGGCATCGAGCTCTCGCGCATCGGCCAGCAGGACCAGATCGGCCTGATCGTCGCGGTGTCGATGGCGCGCGAGATGGGCCCGTTCATCACGGCGACGATCCTCGCCGCGGCGGTCGGCAGCGCGCTCGCCGCCGAGCTCGGCACGATGGCGGTGTCGGAGGAGCTCTCCGCGCTCGAGGTGCTCTCGGTCGACCGCACGAGCTACCTCGTGCTGCCGCGGCTGTTCGCGCTCGCGGTGCTGTGTCCGACGCTGACCGTGCTCGGCGACACGGTCGGCATCGTCGGCGGCGGCCTCGTCGCGCGCTCGCAGCTCGGCGTCGGCCTCGAGCTGTACTTCGACTCGGCGATCGACGCGCTGCAGACGCCCGGCGTGCTGATCCCGATCCCCAAGGACGTCTACATCGGTCTGTTGAAGTCGTTCGTGTTCGGCATCGTGATCGCGATCGTCTCGTGCAGCGCCGGCATGCGCACGAGCGGCGGCGCGCTCGGCGTCGGCAACGCGACGCGCGCGGCGGTGCGCGACTCGATCATCCTCGTGATCATCCTCAACTACTTCATGACCTGGGCCTTCTACCAGCAGAACTAGAGATGGACGCCGAGGTCGTGATCCGCTTCGAGAACGTGCGCAAGGCCTTCGGCAAGAAGGTCGTGCTCGACGGCCTCTCGCTCGACGTGCACCGCGGCGAGACGCTGTGCGTGATGGGCCCGTCCGGCACCGGCAAGTCGGTCACGCTGCGCCACATCATCGGCCTGTTGCAGCCCGACAGCGGCCGCGTGCTCGTCGAGGGCCAGGACATGCGCACGATCCCGCGCAAGGATCTGATCGCGCTGCGCAAGCGCATGGGCTACCTGTGGCAGGACGGCGCGTTGGTCAACTGGCTGTCGGCCGGCGAGAACGTCGCGCTGCCGCTGCGCGAGAACACCACGCTCGAAGACGCCGAGATCCGCCGCCGCGTGCAGGAGCGCCTCGAGCTCGTGCACCTGCCCGACGTCTACGACAAGATGCCGCCCGAGCTGTCCGGCGGCATGCGCAAGCGCGTCTCGCTCGCCCGCGCGCTCGTCACCGATCCCGAGATCGTGCTGTACGACGAGCCGAACACCGGCCTCGACCCCGAGATCTCGATGTCGATCAACCTGTTGATCCGCGAGCTCGCGCGCAAGCTCAACATCACCTCGGTCGTCGTCACGCACCTCGTGTCGTGCATCCGCGTGGTCGCCAACCGCGTCGTGCTGCTCGACGCGGGCTCGATCGTCCTCGACGCGCCGCCCGAGGAGTTCGTCGCTTCCGAGCACCCGCGCGTCAAGCGCTTCCTGCGTCCGCCGCACGACTGATCCGCCGCACGATCGACCCATCCAGGGAGTCCCGCATGTCCGGAGCCAAGCAACTCGTCCTCGGTCTGTTCTTCCTCGTCGCCATCGGGATGCTCGCGT
>SCVU01000455.1 GCA_004296785.1 Planctomycetota bacterium | reverse complement strand
GCTGCACTCGCTCGACGCCGCGCGCCGCGCCGAGCTGCTGCCGCGCGCGCCGCGCATCGAGCCGCGCGAGCTCGTCGAGCTCGCCGACGCGTATGCGGCGAGCGCGAAGCTGCCGTGGCAACTGCAGTGGGTGCTGCTGGCGGGTCGCACCGACGGCGTCGAGGAGTTCGAGGCGCTCGCCGACCTCATGCGCGGCCGCCGCGCGATCGTCAACCTGATCCCGTTCAACGCGGTCGACGGCGCCGGATGCGAGCGGACCGCGCACGAGCACGCGCTCGCGCTGCTCGGCGTGCTGCGCGCGGCCGGCGTGCGCGCGACGCTGCGCAAGTCGGGCGGCCCGGACGTCGAGGCGGCCTGCGGTCAGCTGCGGGCGCGCGCGGCGACCGAGCGGCGGCGCTAGAATTGATCAACTTCAATATTGACGGTTGTCGATGCATGGGCCACACTGGCGCCATGCCGAAAGCCACCACGAGCCGCGCGCGCCGCGCGCCGGATGCGGAGCGAGAAGTCGCGCAGCTGCGCGCGCTCGGCGACGCCACGCGCTGGCGGATCCTGCGCACGCTCTCCGGCTGCGCGACGCAGCGCTGCGCGTGCGACATCGAAGCGTGCTTCGACCTCGCGCAGCCGACGATCTCGCACCACCTGAAGGTGCTGCGCGCCGCCGGCCTCGTGCGCGTCGAACGCCGCGGCACGTGGCAGTACTACCAGCCCGAGCGACAGGCGCTGCGGGCGCTGGCCAATCGTCTGATCGAACTCGGAGGTACGGAATGAACGAGACGGAACTGAAGCGCGAAGTGCGCGATCGCTACGGCCGCGTCGCGGCGGAAGTGTCGGCGGGCCGCGCGAGCTCGGGGTGTTGCGGCGGCAGCAGCGGTTGCGCGGCGCCGGGGACCGATCCGATCACGCGTGAGCTGTACTCCGACGCCGAGCGCTCGGAGCTGCCGGCCGACGCCGTGGCGGCCTCGCTCGGCTGCGGCAACCCGACGGCGCTGGCCGAGCTGCGCGCCGGCGAGGTCGTGCTCGATCTCGGTTCCGGCGGCGGCATCGACGTGCTGCTCTCGGCGCGCCGCGTGGGCCCGACCGGCAAGGCGTACGGGCTCGACATGACGCCGCAGATGCTCGAGCTCGCGCGCGCGAACGCCGCGCGGGCCGGCGCGCGCAACGTCGAGTTCCTCGAGGGCTCGATCGAGTCGATCCCGCTGCCGGACGCGTCCGTCGACGTGATCGTCTCGAACTGCGTGATCAACCTGTCGGCCGACAAGCCGCGCGCGCTGCGCGAGGCGCTGCGCGTGCTGCGACCCGGCGGGCGCTTCGCCGTGAGCGACGTCGTGCTGCGGCGCGCGCTGCCCGAGCCGGTCGCGAGCTCCGTCGCGCTGTGGACCGGCTGCGTCGCCGGCGCGCTGCTCGAATCGGAGTACCGGCGGCTGCTCGCGGCGGCGGGCTTCGTCGACATCGAGATCGAACCGACGCGCGTGTACTCGGAGGGCGATGCGCGCGAGCTGCTCGCCGGCGGCGGCTGCTGCGGTTCGCCGGGCGATGCGACCGACGCGGCGCTCGTGCGCGCAGTCGACGGCGCGGTGATGAGCGCCTTCATCCGCGCGCGCAGGCCGTCGCGCGGATGATCGGCTCGCTGCAGAGGCGCGCGGCGCTCGAGGGGATCGGCACGGCGATCCTCGTCGCCGTCGTCGTCGGCTCGGGGATCATGGCGCAGCGCCTGGCGGGCGGGAACGACGCGCTCGCGCTGCTCGGCAACACGCTCGCGACGGTCGCCGCGCTGGGCGTGCTGATCCAACTGCTCGGTCCGGTCAGCGGCGCGCACTTCAATCCGCTCGTCAGCATCGTGCAGTCGCTGCGCGGCGCGCTCGGCCGCGCCGATTGCGGCGCGTACGTTGCCGCGCAGCTCGTCGGTGCGTGCGCGGGCACGTGGCTCGCGCACGCGATGTTCGACCTTCCGTTGTTGCAGACGTCGACGCACGCGCGCGCGGGTCTCGGGCAGGCGCTGAGCGAGGTCGTCGCGACCGCCGGCCTGCTCTTCGTGATCGTCGGCGGCACGCGCGCGAACGCGCGCGGCCTCGCCTGGCTGGTCGCGGCGTGGGTCGGCGCCGGCTACTGGTTCACGGCCTCGACCTGCTTCGCGAATCCGGCGGTCGCGCTCGCGCGCAGCCTGACCGACACGTTCAGTGGGATCCGACCGTCCGACGTGCCCGCGTTCGTGCTCGGCCAGAGCGCTGGCGCCGCGCTCGGCGCGCTCGCCGCCTGCCTGATCCCGCAGGCGAGGAGTGCCGAGCAATGAGCGCCGCGCCGCGCCCCGTGCTGTTCGCGTGCGTCCACAACGCGGGTCGCTCGCAGATGGCCGCTGCGTTCTTCGAGCGCGCGTGCGATCGCGCGCGCGTTCGCGCGCTGTCCGCGGGCACGGAGCCGGCGTCGGGCGTGCATCCGGAGGTCGTCGCCGCGATGCGCGAGGTCGGCATCGATCTGTCGGCGGCACGGCCGCAACTGTTGACCGCCGAGCTCGCGCGCGAGGCGCGCCTGCTCGTCACGCTGGGCTGCGGCGAGCGCTGTCCGAGCGTGCCGGGTCTGGAGGTGCTCGACTGGCCGCTGCCGGATCCGAAGGGCCAGGGCCTCGACGCGGTGCGCGCGATCCGCGACGAGGTCCGCCGCCGCGTCGATGAACTGCTCGCGCGCCGCGGCTGGCTCGCGCTCGCGTAGACTGCGCGGTTCGATGACCCTGCTCTCGGTCGAAGACGTCCGCCGCTCCGTCGAGGGCAAGGAACTGCTGCGCGGCGTCGCGCTGTCGATCGGCGAAGGCGAGCGCCTCGGCCTGGTCGGCCCGAACGGCAGCGGCAAGTCGACGCTCGTGCGGATCCTCGCGGGCAGCGAGGAGCCCGACGAAGGCGAGCGCGTGCTGCGCCGCGGCCTGCGCATCGGCCACCTCGACCAGGACCCGAAGCTCCCCGCCGGCGCGACCGCGCGCGATGCGGTGCGCGCGGGCCTCGTCGAGCGCACGGCGGTGCTCGCGCGGCTCGACGAGCTGCACGCGCAGCTCGCGCGCGGCGCCGGCGAGCGCGAGCGCAGCCTGCTCGGCGAGCAGGAGCGCCTCGAGCAGCGGCTCGAGCGCCTCGGCGGCCACGACGTCGAGCACCGCATCGAGGCGATGCTGCAGGACGTCGGCATGCCCGATCCCGAGCGCGACTGCGCGCGACTGTCGGGCGGCGAGGCGCGCCGCGTCGCGCTCGCGCGCCTGCTGTTGTCGGACCCGGAGCTGCTGCTGCTCGACGAACCGACCAACCACCTCGACGCGTTCGTGATCGAGTGGCTCGAGGACTGGCTGCTCGAGCGCGACGTCCCGCTGCTGCTCGTCACGCACGACCGCTACTTCCTCGACCGCATCGTCACGCGCATCGTCGAGCTCGACCGCGGCGTGCTGCACTCGTACGACGGCAACTACAGCGCGTTCGTCGTCGCGCGCGCCGAGCGGCTGGCGAGCGAGGACCGCCAGGAAGCGACGCGCATGAATCTCCTGCGCCGCGAGACCGCGTGGATGCGCCGCGGCGCGCCGGCGCGCACGACGAAGGCGAAGGCGCGCATCGAGCGCTTCCACGACCTCGTCGAGCGCGCGCCCGAGGCGACGTCGCGCGAGCTCGCGTTCGAGATCCCGCCGGGGCCGCGCCTCGGCGACCGCGTCGCGCGGTTCACCGGCGTCGGGCACGCGATCGGCGGTCGCACGCTGTTCCGCGGACTCGACCTCGACCTCGATCCGCGCGAGCGGCTCGGCGTGGTCGGGCCGAACGGCGCCGGCAAGACGACGCTCCTGCGCGTGTTGTGCGGCGAGCTCGCGCCGACCTCGGGGCGCGTCGAGCTCGGCGAGACCGTGCGCTTCGCCGCGATCGACCAGGGCCGCACGCAGCTCGATCCGAAGAAGACGGTCGCCGAGGAGGTCGCCGGTCGCTCGGAGCACGTGCGCGTCGGCGACCGCAGCGTGCGCATCGAGTCGTTCCTCGACGGCTTCCTGTTCCCCGGCGCGATGAAGCACGCGCCGATCTCGAAG
The DNA here is from genome assembly GCA_004296785.1 of Planctomycetota bacterium. Lineage (GTDB taxonomy): Bacteria > Planctomycetota > UBA1135 > UBA1135 > GW928-bin9. The sequence continues at coordinate 3,716 of SCVU01000455.1, read as the reverse complement.
CTGTCGGGCGGCGAGAAGGCGCGCGTGTTGCTCGCGAAGCTTTTGTGCGCGGGCGGCAACGTGCTGGTGCTCGACGAGCCGACGAACGATCTCGATCTGATGGCGCTGCGCGCGCTCGAAGAAGCGCTGCTCGCGTTCGAGGGCGCGGTGATCGCGGTCAGTCACGATCGCTGGTTCCTCGACCGGATCGCGACGCGGATCGTGCACCTCGACGGGCACGGCAACAGCGGCGTGCACACGGGCGACATGGCGTCGCTGCTCGAGCGGCTCGCGCGCGAGCGCGACGCGCGGACGCGGGCGCAGACGCAGCGCGCGGCGGACGAGCGCGCGGCCGCCGCCATGTCCGCCGAATCATCGACCGCGAGCGCCGCGTCGAGCGTGAAGGCGAAACGCCTCGCGCCGTGGGAGCAGCGCGAGCTCGACGCGCTGCCGGCGAAGATCCACGCGCTGGAGACGAAGGTCGCCGAGCTCGAGGCCAAGCTCGCGGATCCCGCGCTCTATCGCAGGCCGGCGGAAGAGCAGAAGGCTGCGCGCGATGCGCACGTGGACGCAGCGATCGAGCTCGCGGCGCTGATGGAACGCTGGGAAGCGCTCGAAGCGCGCGCGTGAGCCAACCACGTCCGTGAGACGCGGCTAGACTGCTGCGATGAGGCCGGGGTGGTGGATCGCGTGGTGGTTCCTCGCGCTCGCTTGCGTCGGCAGCGCGAGAGCGTTCTCGCACGAGCCGGAGCACTCGCAGGAGCCCGCGCTCTCGAACGCGTGCAGTCTCTGCGACTCGGGCTCGATCCCGTGTCCCGACTGCGCGGGCTCGGGCGCGCGCGTCGTCGACTGCTCTGAGTGCACGGCCAGCGGTCGCGCCGTCTGCCGCTTCTGCGCGCCGTCGCGATTCGTGCGGCCGCACGAGAAGGCTGAGAAGGCGCCCAAGGCAGGTTCGATCGACTGCACGAACGCAAAGTGCCGCGCCGGAAGAATCCACTGGACCGGCGGCGACGTCGATCGGTGCCAGTTGTGCGGCGGCACTCCACACGCGAAGTGCCCGGCGTGTCGCGGTCAGTTCAAGGCCGCATGTCCGCCTTGCCATGGAACGGGTGTGCGCGATCTCGTCTGCCGCACGTGCGCGGGCGACGGCAAGCTCGCGTGCCCGGTGTGCATCGCGAAGCCGTCGGACGGTCGTTGCGTCGCATGCGACGAGAAGGGCTCGTTCGATTGCCCGCGTTGCGTGCTCGCGCCGGTCCCGCGCGACCCGATCGCATGCGTCGCCTGCGACAAGGGCACGGGCTGGTGCGAACCGTGCCGCGGCAAGGGCGAGCTCGCGTGCGCGAGCTGCGGCGGCAGTGGCAAGCGCCGCTCCGTCGCGACCTCGACGTTCGGGGTTCCCGGCGGTCCGAACAGCTCGGCGGGCAAGCAACGCTGCGACCCGTGCGCTGGCAAGGGCGTCGCCGCCTGCGCCGCGTGCAAGAGCGGGCGGGTCGACTGCGCGATGTGTGATCGCGGCAAGAGTCGGCTGCCTTGTCCCGGGTGCGCGGAAGGACGCGTGCTGTGCGAGAGTTGTCTCTCGGGCGGCTACGCGCTGCTCGAGACCTACGGGGACGTGTTGGCGCAGGCTGGTGACGCGGAGCGCGCGCGGCTGTACTACGCCGCGGCGCTGCGCGTCGTCGATTCGATGAAGGAGCCGCGTGCGCTGCGCAGCGAGGCGCGCGAGCTCGTCGGGCAGTACGCGCAGCTCATCTCCAAGGTGTTGCTCGCGAAGCAGCTGCTCGCGAAGCCCGATTCGCCGCTCGGCGCGCTACTCGACCTCGAGGACGCCGACAATCTGCCTAGCTTGCCCCCAGGTGTCGGCGCGCTGGAGCTCGCGATCGAGCTCGTCGTCCTTCCGGCCGAGGCGCGCGCGCGCTACTGGTCAGGTGGGGAGGCCGACGCCCCGCTCGTGCCTTGGCGCAACGCGACTTGGCTCGCGGCGCACAAGCGCGCGCTGAAGCAGCGGCTCGAGAAGAAGCGCGGCGCGCTGCGCTAGAGCCTGCGGATCTTCACCGCGCGGAACGCGACCGGATCGTCGTGCCCGGCGAAGCCGAAGTGCCCGCTCGTGCGCAGCCGCCCCGCGAACTGCTCGAGCGGATACAGCGCGTCCTTCACCGTCGCGAGATCGGCGTCGAGGATCCGCGTCCCGTTGAGCTCGACCTGGATCGTCGAGCCCCTCACCGTGATCTGCTCGAAGTTCCACTCACCCGGCGCGCGCAGGTACCCGCGCTGCGCCGCGACCATCCCGTACGCCGAGCCGTGGAACTGCCGCGCGTCGAGCTTCGCGTAGCGCGGATCCTCGCTGTCGATCACCTGGCACTCGCACATCCCGGCGTACGCGGCGTCACCCGAACCGGGATAGCGGATCGCGACGCCGTTGTTCCCGCCCGGCGGCAGCAGGAACTCGAAGCGCGCGGAGAAGTCGCCGTACTCCCGCTGCGTGAAGATCGTGCCGCCGCTGCCCTTCCTGCAGCGCAGCGCGCCGTCGACGATCTCCCAGCCGTCCGCTCCGCGCCAACCTTCGAAGCTCTTCCCGTCGAAGACCGGCTCGTAGTCCCGCGCATCCGCCGCGAGCAGCGCGTTCGCCTCGCTCGCCGGGATCTCGCGCAGCCACACCTTGCGCCAGCGGATCTCGCCGCCGTGCGTCTGCAGTTGGATCGGACCCGCGCGCGGCAGCGCGAGCTTGCGGTCGTAGTAGTTCTCCATCCGCGCGGCGTCGACGACGAGCGCGTCGTTGAGCCACACCGACACGCGCTCGCCGATCATCCGCACGCGCAGCGCGTTCCACTCGCCGAACGGCTTGTCCGCCTTGACCAGCGGATCCTTGCCCGCCGCGCCCGGCGAGTTGTTCCACAGTCCGCCCGAGCCCTTGTCCGCGCCGATGTTCCACTTGCCGCCGGCCTCGGTCGTATCCCAGATCTGCACTTGCGGGCAGCCGCGCAGATACACGCCGCTGTCGGCGAGCGCGACCGTCTTGTACTCGAGCCACAGCTCGAAGTCGGAGTACAGCTCCTGCGTCGTCAGGTACAGGCCGTTGCCGTCGTTGACGAGCTCGCCGGCTTCGACGCGCCAGTGCTGCTGGATGTCCGCCATGCTCCGCGCCTTCTTCGCCGCGAGCTGCTCGACCGGCAGCGCGAGGTACGCGCGCGGATCCTCGGTCTCGGCGCCCCACCAACCCGCGAGCGACTTGCCGTCGAACAGCGGCAGCGCGCCTTCGGCCGGCTGCGGACCCTGGCCCGCCTTCCGTGCCGCCGCGACGCGCTCTGCGAGATCGGGCGACGCGCAGCACGCGCGGGCCGGGCCCGCGAGAGCGAGCGGCGCGACGAGGATCAGTCCGGCGAGTCGGCGGCTCAGGAGGTGGCGCATCGCGTGCATTGCACGCGTGTGTCGCTTTCGGGACAAGCCCCGACTCGCGCGGCGGATTCCAAATCGAGGTCCGCCGCTGTGCGCGGCGTTCCTCTAGCCTCTTGCGGTTCGCTCCGATCCGCACCGGCCCTCCCGAAAGGAACGTCTTCGCCCATGGTTTCCCACCGCTTCGTGCGTTGCCTTCCCCTGACCGCCGCGACCGTCTGCAGCGCGCTCGCCGCGCAGAGCTCGAGCGCGAGCGCGTTCGACTCCGCGCGCCACCTCGAGCACGCGTACACGATCGCGCAGCCGTCGTTCGTCTCGACGCAGCACGCGGACGGCTCCACCGTCCT
>SCVU01000055.1 GCA_004296785.1 Planctomycetota bacterium | reverse complement strand
GCGCTGCGCGCGCTGTGCGGCCGCGACGCGCCGGCGCGGCAGCCCGAGCGCGCGGCCGCCCCGAGCGCCGACGAGCGCGCCGACCAGCGCGCCGATGCGACTCCCGCGCGAGCGCTGCGCGTGCTGCTCGTCGAGGACAACCCGGTCAACCGGCTCGTCGCGCGCCGCACGCTCGAGCGGATGGGCCACGCGGTCGTCGAAGCCGTCGACGGTCGCGCCGGGATCGACGCCTGGCGCTCCGCGAGCTCCGCGCCGATCGACCTCGTGCTGATGGACTGCCAGATGCCGGTGCTCGACGGGTTCGAGGCGACGCGCGCGATCCGCGCGCTGGAGCGGCACGGCGCGCGCGTTCCGATCATCGCGATCACCGCGAACGCGCTGGCCGGCGATCGCGAGCGCTGTCTCGCGGCCGGGATGGACGACTACGTGTCGAAGCCGTTCCGCGCCGCGGAACTCGAGCAGGCGATCGCGCGCGTGCTCAGCAGCCGCGCCGAGCTCGACGCGGCCTAAACGCGCGCCGCGATGCTGCGCACTTCGGCGACGACGAGGTCGCCGACTTCGCTCGTCTTGTGGTCGCCCGTGCCGACGCCCTTGATGCGTCCGCTGACGAGCAGATCCTTCACCGCACCCTCGATCGTGCGGCCGGCTTCCTTCTGGCCGCAGTAGTCGAGCAGCATCGAGCCCGCGAGGATCGCGGCGACCGGGCACGCGACGTTCTTGCCCGCGTACTTCGGCGCCGAGCCGTGGATCGGCTCGAACAGGCTGATCTTGCCGGGGTGCAGGTTCGCGCTCGCGGCGATGCCCATCCCGCCTTGGATCATCGCGCCGAGGTCCGTGAGGATGTCGCCGAACAGGTTCGTCGTCACCGCGACGTCGAACCACTCGGGGTTCTTGATCATCCACATGCCGGCCGCGTCGACGTACGCGCACTCGCGCTTGATGTCGGGGAACTCCTGACCGACCTCCTCGAACGTGCGGCGCCAGATGTCGTGCGCGCGGATCGCGTTGGCCTTGTCGATCAGGTAGACGTGCTTCTTGCCGTTGCGCTCGCGCGCCTTCGCGAACGCGAAGCGGATCGCGCGCTCGACGCCCTCGCGCGTGTAGACCATCGTCTGCGTCGAGACCTCGAGCGGCTGCCCCTTGTGCGCGAAGCCGAACATGCCGGCGTAGGCGCCCTCGGTGTTCTCGCGCACGATCACCATGTCGATGTCGGCCGGCGTCTTGCCCTTGAGCGGGCACAGCCGCTCGTCGTAGAGCTTGATCGGCCGCAGGTTGATGTACAGGTCGAGCTCGAAGCGCAGCTTCGCGATGATCCCGTACTCGATCTTGCCGACCGGTGCGCGCGGATCGCCGATCGCGCCGAGGTAGACCGCGTCGTGCTGGCGCACTTCGCGGAACGCATCCTCGGGGAAGATCATCTCGTCCTTCTGGCCGTGGTCGATCCAGTGCTGCGTGCTGAACGGGTAGACCGTGCGGCGGGCCTTGAACCCGTAGATCTCGCCGGCGGCGTCGAGCACGCGCATGCACTGCTCGGTGACTTCGGGGCCGATGCCGTCACCGGCGACTTGTGCGATCTGGATCTCGTTCATCGAGGCGGAGCGTTCTGGTGTGGAGCTTGGAGCGAAGTTCGATGCGTGCGCTCAGTGCACGGGCGCGGGCTTGCGGAACATGCCCGGCTGGTAGGCGGCGATGCGGCCCTCGACCGCGCTCGCGGCGACGGTGAGCGGCGACGCGAGGTACAGCTTGCCGGGACCCGAGCGGCCCTGGAAATTGCGGTTGATCGCGCTGACGGTGACCTGCGACGGATTCTCGGAGACGCCCGGCCCGCAGCCGATGCACGCGCCGCAGCCGGGGTTGATCACCTCGACGCCCGCGCGCTGGAACACGTCGAGGTAGCCCTTGGCGCGCGCGTAGTCCCGCACGGCCTCGGAGCCGAACTGGATGTACATCTTGACGCCCGGCGCGACCTTGCGGCCCGCCGTGAGCGCGTCGCGCAGCACGAGCGCGTAGAAGTCGAGGTCGCGCTCCTTGCCGGCGGTGCACGAGCCCGCGTACGCGATGTCGATCTTCACGTCGCCGATCGCGTCGACGCCCGCGCCGTAGGTCGGGTCGCCGGGCTTGGCGACCATCGGCACGATGCTCGCGAGGTCGATCGCGTGCGTGCCGCCGGCGTAGTGCGCGCTGGGATCGGGCTTCACGAAGCGCGCGGCGATCTGCTCGGGCGTCGTGCCCGGCCGGCGCTCGGAGATCCAGCGCGCGCTGATCTCGTCGCCCTCGCAGATGCCGGAGCGCGCCGAGCACTCGGTCGCCATGTTGCACAGCGTCGCGCGCTCGTCCATGTCGAGCGTCGCGAGGCCGGGCCCGCCGAACTCCATCACGCGGTTGAGCGTGTCCTCGCGCACCGCATAGGTCTGCAGGATGTGCAGGATCACGTCCTTCGCGGTGCACTCGGGCGCGAGCTTGCCGACGAGCTCGAAGCGGATCGACTCGGGCACCTCGACGAACGTGAAGCCCGAGTAGACGAGCGCCGCGTACTCGGTCGCGCCGACGCCCCAGGTCAGCGCGTTGTTGCCGCCGCCCATGCACGTGTGCGAGTCGGTGGCCTGGATGAAGTCGCCGGGGTCGATGAACTGCTCGCGCGCGACCTGGTGGCAGATGCCGGGCGAGATCCCGTCGCGCGCCGAGAAGTCGCGCACGCCGGTGTGGCGCTGGAACGCGCGCTGCAGATCGCGCAGCGTCTGGATCTGCGTCGCGAACGGCATCATCCGCTTGACGCCGTCGGCGTAGAGCAGGTGGTCCTCGAACACCGCGAACTTGCGCGGGTCGGCGACCTTGTAGTCGGGGCCGTACTGCTGGCCGAGGAAGTAGTGGACCTGCGCGGTCGTGAACTCGTGGCTGTAGCCGCCGTCGACCTTGACCAGGCACAGGTCGCCCGGCGCGACGGCGACGCGCCGACCGGACGTGCCGATCAGCTTCGCGGCGAGGATCTTCTCGGCCATCGTCAGCGCGCGCGGCGGGTGCTGCGGCGGCGGGACCTCGATCTCGCCGGCCTTGTACTTCGCGACGAACGGGAACAGGCCGCCGGCCTCGAGCACCGCGCGCGTCACCGGGTCGTAGCGCGACGTGAACTCCTCGAGCGGGATCTCCGAGCCTGCCTGCAGGCGCGCGAGCTGCTCGTACGTGCCCATCAGCTGGCCGAGGTTCAGGTTGTTGCGCTCGTGGATCGGCGCGAACGAGTGCGCGATCACGAGCTCGATGCCGCTCCACTTCTCGCACTGCGGCGCGGTCTCGCGCGACGAGCCGGTGCCCTTGCGCTGCCCCGACACGATCACTTGGAACTTGCCGCCGGACAGCGCCTTCGTGCCGAACACGCGCTGGCCGCTCGCGTCGAGCAGACCCGCGTACGCATCGAGCGCGATGTCCTCGGGCCGGTGGCGGAAGCACACCCAGGCCGGCGTCATCACGTCCGTGTTGATGTCGTCGAGCAGTTCGTCGGGCCGCACGTCCTGCATCGAGAGGTCGAGCTCGCCGCGCAGTTGTGCGCGGATCTTCTCGAGATCCTTCGTCAGGAACAGCACGCGCTTGGCCGGGTCGAGCGCGACGACGCGCCGGCCGTCCGGCTTCGTGTGGATCAGGCTCACGTCGGGATTCCCGTGGTTCGCGCTCGCGGCGATCAGGCCTGCGGGTTCTCGATCAGGATCGCGATGCCCTGACCGCCGCCGATGCAGGCCGAGGCGACGCCGTAGCGCTTCTTCGCGCGCCGCAGCTCGTGCATCAGCGTCAATACGAGGCGCGTGCCCGTCGCACCGAGCGGGTGCCCGAGCGAGATCGCGCCGCCGTTGACGTTGACCTTGTCGCGGTCGAGGCCGAGTTCCTTTTCGCAACCGAGGTACTGGCCCGCGAACGCCTCGTTGATCTCGATGCGATCGACGTCGGCGAGCTTGACGCCGGCGCGCGCGAGGCACGCGCGGATCGCCGGCACCGGGCCGATGCCCATCTCGCTCGGATCGACGCCGACGTAGCCCCACGCGCGGATCACCGCCCACGTGTCGAGCTTGTCGGCCTGCGCGCGCTCGGGCGTCGTCAGCACGACGCACGCGGCGCCGTCGACGATGCCGCTGGCGTTGCCCGCGGTGACCGTGCCGTCCTTGCCGAAGGCCGGGCGCAGCTTGGCGAGCGCTTCGAGCGTCGTGTCGGGCTTGATGTGGTCATCGGTGTCGACGACGAGCTCGCCCTTGCGCGTCTGCACCTTCAACGGCTCGATCTCGGCCGCGAAGCGACCGCTCTTCACCGCTGCCGCGCCGAGCTGGTGGCTGCGCAGCGCGAACTTGTCCTGCTCCTCGCGCGTCACGCCGAGGCGCTTGGCGATCTTCTCGGCGGTCTGCGCCATGTACAGCCCGCACACCGGGTCCTTCAGCGCCGCGAAGAGCAGATCGTTGAGCACGGGCGCCGCGCCGAACGACACGCCTTCGCGCAGGCCGCGCACGACGTGCGGCGCCTGGCTCATGTTCTCCATGCCGCCGGCGAGCACGACGTTCGCTTCGCCGAGCAGCAAGAGCTGCGCGCCGTTGACGATCGATTGAATGCCGGAGCCGCACAGGCGATTCACGGTCAGGCCCGGCGTCGCCTGAGGGCAGCCGGATTTGAGGCCGACGTGGCGCGCGCCGTAGAGCGCATCGTCGGAGGTCTGCAGCGCGTTGCCGATCACGACGTGCTCGACGGCCGACGGCTCGACCTTCGAGCGCGCGAGCGCGGCCTTCGCGGCGTGCGCGGCGAGGTCGATGGCCGTGATATCCTTGAGCTTGCCGTAGCCGGGCGTGCCGCTGTACTCGCACATCGGAGTGCGCGCGCCGCCGACGATCGCGATGGAGGTGTTGACCGATGCGTTCGTCATGGTGCTTACGTGTTCGTGAACTTCGAGTCGCGCTTCTGCAGGAAGGCGTCCATGCCCTCCTTCATGTCGTTCGTCGTCGCCGCGAGCGCGAACATGTCGCACTCGATCAGCTCGCCCTCCTGCTGCGTCATGTTGAGCCCGCGCGCGATCGTCTCCATCGCCAGGCGCACCGCGATCGGGCCGCGCGACAGGATCGTCTTGACGAGCTTCGCGGTCTCCGCGGCGAGCAGCTCGGGCGCATAGATGCGATTGACGACGCCGACGCGGTGCGCTTCGCCCGCGTCGAACGGATCGCCGGTCAGCACCCACTCGCGCGCGACCGCGGGGCCCGCGATGCGCGCCAGGCGCTGCGTGCCGCCGTAGCCGGGGATGATGCCGAGCTTGACCTCGGGCAGGCCGACCTTCGCGGTCGTGCTCATCGTGCGCAGCGTGCACGCGAGCGCGAGCTCGAGGCCGCCGCCGAACGCGAAGCCGTTGATCATCGCGACCGACGGCTTGCCCAGCGTCTCCAGACGCGCGTAGACCTGCTGGCCGAAGCGCGCGAGGTCCTTCGCGGCGAGCGGATTCATCTGGCGCAGCTCGTTGATGTCGGCGCCCGCGACGAACGCCTTCGGACCGGCGCCGGTGACGACGAGCGCGCGCACCGCGCTGTCCGCCTTGGCCGCGTCGAACGCGGCCGCGAGCTCGAGCAGCGTCGCGTTGTTCAACGCGTTCAGCTTGTCGGGCCGATTGATCGTGACCGTGCAGATCGCATCGGTCGTTT
>SCVU01000454.1 GCA_004296785.1 Planctomycetota bacterium | reverse complement strand
TGCTGCCCGCGACGATCACCTGCTGGTCGCGACCGGGCCCGATCAGCTTGCGCAGCTCCGCGCCCGGATCCTGACGCCCGATGCGCAGCCCGTCGGCCTTCAGGTTGCCGGTCAGCACGAGCCGGCGCCGATCGGCGCCGAGGTCGAGGAAGCGCCGCGCGTAGTCGTCGCCCTGCACGCAGAACAGCGAGATGCGCGCGAACTGCGGCAGCAAGTGCCGGAAGAGTCGGTAGCGCGCGTGGCTGCGATCGGTGATGCGCCCGTTGACGACGGCCAGCGGGATGCCGGCGCGATTCGCCTCGCGCAGGAAGTTCGGCCACACCTCGAGCTCGACGAGGATCACGCAGCGCGGCTGCAGCGCGCGCAGGAAGCGCCGCACGACCCACGACAGATCGGCGGGGAAGCGCACGACGGTGCGGTCGGGGAACAGCGCGCGCGCGACGGCGAAACCGGTGTCGGTCGTCGTCGAGATCGCGATGTCGAGCTCCGGGTGGCGCGCGGCGAGCTCGCGCACGAGCGGCACCGCGCCCTTGATCTCGCCGACCGACACGCCGTGCACGAGCACGCGCGAGCGCGCGGCCGCGAGCGCGGGCGGCGCGAGCCGCTCGCGCAGCATGCGCGCGAAACCCGGTCGCCTGAGACAGCGCCACGCGAGCCACGGCGAGCCGAGCACCGCCGCGACGAGCCACAGCGCGTCGTAGAACGCGTAGAGCAGCGCGCCGAACGCGCCGGGAAACGGATCGACGCACAGCGGCGGCGCGAGCTCGGGCAGCTCGGGCGGCGGTGCGGCGCGGCCGGTCCCCTCGCTCATGAGCGGCAGTGCGAACGGGCGGCCGCGGAAGTCACGCGCGCGGCGCCGCCGTGGTCGGCGGGCGCTGCGGCGGACTCGGCGGCGGACTCGAGGGCGGGCGCTGCGGCGGCGGTCGCTGCGCCGGCGGCGCACCGACTTCGAGGCGCAGGATCACGCTCGCGACCTGGTCCTCGACGGCCGCGAAGAGCTTCTGGAACAGCTCGAACGCTTCCTTCTTGTACTCGTTCTTCGGATCGCGCTGCGCGTAGCCGCGCAGGCCGATGCCCTGCTTGAGCGCGTCGATCGCGTGCAAGTGGTCCTTCCAACGCGAGTCCATCGCGGTGAGCAACACGTAGCGCTCGACCTGGCGCATCAGATCGGCGCCGAGCTCGCCCTCGCGCTTGCCGTACGCGGCCGCGACGGCCTCGAGCACGGGCTGAAGGTTCGGGTCCTTCACGGTCGCGGTCTCACACGCATCGGCCGGCGCCTCGACGCCGAAGGTGCGCTGGAACCAGCCGCCGAATCCAACCGCATCGCCGACGAAGATCGCCGCGTTGCGCGCCATCGAGCTGCCGATCATCTCGTCGACGCGCTCGCGCGTGCCCTTGCCCTCGAGCACGTCCTGGCGCACGCCGTAGATCGTCTTGCGCTGGTGATCCATCACCTCGTCGTACTCGAGCAGGTGCTTGCGGATCTCGAAGTGGTAGTCCTCCACCTTCTTCTGCGCGCGGCGGATCGCGTTCGACACCATGCGCGACTCGATCGGCACGTCCTCGGTCATGCCGAGCTTGAGCATCGCGTTCTTGACCCAGTCCTTGTAGAAGCGACGCATCAGGTCGTCTTCCAGCGACAGGTAGAAACGCGAAGTGCCGGGGTCGCCCTGGCGACCCGAGCGACCGCGCAGCTGGTTGTCGATGCGGCGCGCCTCGTGGCGCTCGGTGCCGAGCACGTACAGACCGCCGAACGACTTGACCTCGGCCTCGTCCTTGTCGCACTGCGCGCGCACCTCGGCGCGGATCGCGTCGATCTCGGCGAGCTTGTCGGGCTGGCCCTCGAACAGGCCGGCCTTCTCGAGCGCCTCGCGCAGCCGGAACTCGAAGTTGCCGCCGAGCTTGATGTCGGTGCCGCGGCCCGCCATGTTCGTCGAGACGGTCACCGCGCCCTTCTCGCCGGCCTTGGCGACGATGCTCGCCTCGCGCTCGTGGTTCTTGGCGTTCAGCACCTCGTGCGGGATCGAAGCCTCCGTGAGGATCTTCGACAGGTGCTCCGACTTCTCGATCGAGGTCGTGCCGATCAGCAGCGGCTGGCCGGCGTCGTGCGCGCGCCGCACTTCCTTCGTGATCGCGCGCCACTTCTCCGCCTCGGTGCGGAACACGACGTCGTCGGCGTCGTCGCGCACGACCGGCCGGTGCGTCGGCACCGACACGACGTCGAGCTTGTAGATCTTCAGGAACTCGCCCGCTTCGGTCATGGCCGTGCCGGTCATGCCCGCGAGCTTCTTGTACATCCGGAAGTAGTTCTGGAACGTGATCGTCGCGAGCGTCTGGTTCTCCTGGCGGATCTCCAGGCCTTCCTTCGTCTCGACCGCCTGGTGCAGGCCGTCCGACCAGCGCCGCCCGGTCATCTTCCGGCCGGTGAACTCGTCGACGATGATGACCTCGCCCTCCTCGACGACGTACTCGGTGTCGCGCTTGTAGAGGTGGTGCGCGCGCAGCGCGTTCTCGATGTAGTGCGGCCAGTCCTCGTTGCCGGCCGTGTAGAACGACTCGACGCCGACGAGCTTCTCCGCGCGCTCGATGCCCGCCTCGAGCAGCGACACCGCGCGCTCCTTCTCCTTGACCTCGAAGTGCGCGCCGACCTCGAGCTGGCGCGCGACCGTGTCGGCGACGCGGTACTTGTCCGGCGCGTCCTCGGCGGGCCCCGAGATGATCAGCGGCGTGCGCGCCTCGTCGACGAGGATCGAGTCGACTTCGTCGACGATCGCGTAGTACAGGTCGCGCTGCACCTGGTCCGCGACGCGGTTCTTCATGTTGTCGCGCAGGTAGTCGAAGCCGAACTCGTTGTTCGTGCCGTAGACGATGTCGCACGCGTAGACCGGCACGCGCTCCTGCGCGTTCATGTCGGACTGGATGAAGCCGCACGACACGCCGAGGTAGTCGTAGATCGGGCCCATCCACGACGCGTCGCGGCGCGCGAGGTAGTCGTTGACCGTGACGAGGAAGCAGGACTTGCCCGACAGCGCGTTCAAGTACAACGGCAGCGTCGCCACCATCGTCTTGCCCTCGCCCGTCATCATCTCGGAGATCGCGCCGCGGTGCAGCACGATGCCGCCGACGAGCTGCACGTCGTAGTGGCGCAGGCCGAGCGTGCGCCGCGCGGCCTCGCGGCACAGCGCGAACGCGTCCGGCAGGATCGCCTCGAGGTCGATCTTGCCCTCCTTGATGTGCGCCTTCCAAAGCGCGGTCTGCGCGTGGAACTGCTCGGCCGACAGTCCCTTGGCCCAGCTCTCGAGCTCGTTCGTGCGCTGGACGAGCGGGGCCAGCCCGCGCACCAGGCGCTCGTTGCGCGATCCGAACCAGTCCTTCAGGCGGAGTCCCAGCCCCTCACCGAGGCTGAGCAACTTGTCTTGGAGATTGTCCCAGTCCATGGAGGATCCGCGCCGAGCAGGAGCCCGTCGACCGCGAGATGGGCCGCCGGCCACAAAGGGCGGCCATTAAAGGCTTCCGTGCCCGCGGAAGGAAGTGCCGACCCTGGTCCGGCTCGCTGCGCGGAAATTGAGACCTCCCCGCCACCGATCGGCCCCCCCGAGCATCCAGCGGGCGGCGACGAGCTCCAACGCCTCGTGGCCAGGAGGTCTCGATGTTCACCCCCCCGTGCTGTCCGCACCCGCTGTGCGCGTCGCAGCTGCGCGGCGGCTTTTCGTACCAATGTCGCGGCGTCTTTCGCCGCAAGGTCGACGGTCGCATCGTGCAGCGCTACTGCTGCACGGTCTGCGCGCGCTTCTTCTCTGATCAGTCGTTCCGCCTCGACTACGGCCTGCGCAGGCCCGAGCTCACCGAGCCCGCGTTCTTCGCGTTCGCGTCGAAGGTCACGCACCGCCAGGCCGCGCGGGTGCTCAGGTGCGCGCGCGGCACGATCCACCATCGGCTCGAGCTGCTCGGCAAGCACTGCCGCGACTTCCACGAGCTGCAGCGCCGGCGCTTGAAGGGCACGCTCGAGCCGCAGCTCGCGCTCGACGAGCTCGAG
>SCVU01000453.1 GCA_004296785.1 Planctomycetota bacterium | reverse complement strand
ATCCCGACGGCGCCGTACGCGACGCCGGGGACGAACGAGTTGCCCGAATCGATCCGCGCGCTCGTGAAGTGCTCGGACGTGATGATGATGCAGAACCACGGCGCCGTGTGCCTGGGGCGCAACCTGATGGACGCGTACAAGAAGCTCGACATGCTCGAGCACACGGCGAAGATCCTGTGGCTCGCGCACACGGTCGCGGGCGGCGTGAAGCCGCTGCCGGCGGATGCGGTGCAGAAGCTGCTCGCGACGCGCGGGCCGCTGGGCATCGGACAACTGAACACGCTCGAGAATCGCTGCGGGCTGCCGCAGCGCTAGTCGCGCGAAACGAAAATCGCGCGCACGGGTACCGTGGAGGCATGACGCGCCTCGCCGCCCTCCGAGCCCCGGTCGCACTGGGACTGCTCGCCGCCCTCGCCTCCCCCGCCCGCGCCGCCGACCTGTGGGTCGGCCCCGGCCACCCGCACGCGACGATCCAATCCGCGATCGACGCCGCGTCGAGCGGCGATCGCATCTTCGTCGCGGCCGGCAGCTTCCCGAACTTCGTGCTCTCGAAGCCCGTCGAGATCCGCGGCCTCGGGTCGAACAAGACGTTCGTGCGCGACTTCTCGCCGGCCGGATACACGCGCGTCACCGGCATCCCGCTCGGAACGACCGCGACGCTCGCCGGCATGGCCTTCGACTACGTCGAGCCGTCGATCACGACCAGCCATCCGCTCGTCGATCTCGCCGACAACCAGGGCACGATCGTGCTGCAGAGCCTGCGCATCAACCAGCAGTGGCTCGCGTACCACATCGGGCCGGGGCTGCGCGCGTTCTACTCGGGCCGCGTGATCGCGCAGGACTGCGCGATCCGCGGCTCGCGCGGCACGCAGTTCGGCGGCGTCGGCGATCCGGCGATCGTCGCGCAGGACACGAAGCTCGTGCTCAGCGATTGCGAGCTGCGTGCGAGCGACTTCCAGGGCGCCAAGTTCGCGTCGGGCGCACCCGGCGCACCCGCGCTGAGCGCGGCGTTCTGCGACCTGTTCCTCGCGCGCCTCGACGCGCGCGGCGGCAGCGGCGGCGTCGACACGTTCACGCTGCTCTCGTTTCCCGGCGGGCCCGCGATCGCGCTGAGCTCGGGGACGCTGCACGCGGCGGGCGGACCGCAGAACCTGCTGAAGGGCGGGCCCGCGCCGACGCTGACGCCCGCGCCGGGCGCCGCCGGGGTCGCGCTCTCCAACGGCGCGAGCGCCGCGTTCGCGGCGGACGTTCACATCGAGGGCGGCACCGATTCGACCGGCGTCGCGCTCGGACCGCCGGTGTCGCTGTCGAGCGGCGCGACGTCGCTCGTGGATCCGTTCGAGCAACCGACGCTCGCGGCGGGGACGGAGTTCGCCGCGATCGGAGCGAACGCGGCGCTGCAGCACGCGGGAATTCCCGGCGCGCTCGTCGTGCCGCTCTTGAGCGGCGGCCTCGGGCCGCTGACGTGGGGCGTGTGGGGCAACGGCGTGCACGGGTTCGCGCAGATCGATCTCACGGCGATGGCGCTGCTACCGGCGAAGACGCTCGACGCGAGCGGTCTTGCGACGACGACGATCCCGGTGCCGCCGTCGCTCGCGCTCGCGGGCGCGCACGCGTGGTTCCAGTGCGCGGAGGTCTCGAGCGAAGGCGTGTGGATCTCGAATCCGACGCGGATCGCGATCGTGCGCTGAGCGCCGCCGGGCAGTTCGCCTGGACTCCCCCGCTGCGGAGATCCCGCGCTACGATCGCGGTGTCGAGCGCGGCCGCTCCGGCACGCGCCGGCACTTCGAGGAGACAACGATGAACGCTCGCATGTTCGCCGCTCCGCTCGCACTCGCCGTCCTCGGTTCCGCGCTCTCCGCCGGCGTGATCTACGTCGGCCCCGTTTCGAGCGGCGCGCCGTTCCAACAGATCCAACCGGCGATCGACGCCGCGCAAGCGGGCGACGTCGTGATCGTGCTGCCTTCGCAGCCGACGAGCGCGTACCCGGGCTTCACACTCGCCAAGCCCGTGTTCGTCGTTGCCGCGACGCCGTTCTTCTCCGGCGCCACCATCACCGGCATTGCGGCCGGCTCGACCGCGGGTGTCTCGGGCATGATCGGTCCGCTCAGCGTCGAGAATTGCGCGGGCAACGTGATCGCGCAGCGGATCGGCGGCCGGGTGCGCGCGACGAACGCGGCGCGCGTGCACGTGCTCGACTCCACGCTGATCGGCATACAGGGCTACAAGGTGGGCGGCGTCTGCTATGACGCCGAGCCGGCGCTGCTCGCCGACTCGAGCGGCGTGTGGGTCGCGAACTCGACGCTGCACGGGGGTCCGCACACGAGCGACTGCTTCCCGCTGCTCGGCGCGCCCGGAATTCGCGCGACGAACTCGAGCTTGTACATCGCGCGCACGAAGTCCACCGGCGCGGATGCCGTCGTCGGCTTCGCGGGCAAGTTGCCCAACGGTCTCACTGCGACGCGGTCGACGGTCAAGTACGTCGGCGGCCCGGGCAGCCTTCTGATGGGCGGAAGCATGGCGAACGCCGGCTCACCCGGCGTCGGCCTGGGTCTGGAAGACCAATCGCTCGCGTTCCTCGGCGCCGACGCCTACTACGCCGCCGGCTTCGTCGGACCGAACCCGGGGCCGGTGTCGCTGCTCGTCGATGCGACGTCCCAGCTCGTACAGCTCGGCAGCTTCTTCCCGACGCTCGCCTCGACGCCTCCGATCGCGAAGCTGGGCACGACGGTTTCGGTGGCAGCGAGCGGCACGAGTGGCGACCTCGTGTTCACGTTCGTCGCACTGCAGCTCGGGCCGGACCTCGCGATCCCGGACATCGACGGTGTCGCGGTGTTGGCGCCGGCGAGCGCGGTCTTGTTCGACAGCGGGGCGTTCGACGCGAGCGGCGCGCATGGGTTCCAGGTTGCGGTGCCGAACGACACGGCGCTGCTAGGGCTCGTCGCGTTCACGCAGTCCGTCGAGCTCTCGCCGAGCACCGGCGCGTTCTCGAATCCGATCGCGTTGCCGATCGTGCCGTAGCCTGTCGCGCGCTTGGCGCGTGCACGCGAGTCGGCCGGAGACGACCGTGATCCAACTGCGCACGCCGAGAACCCTGCGCGGATCGCGATCGTGCGCTGAAGTCGTCGGAAGTGACAGAGCCGCGACATCGCGCGCGCGCTCTCCCGCTAGACTCGGCTTCGCCGCGCCCAGCCCGGCGCCACCGGAGAACCGAATGAACCGACTGCTCGCGTTCGTGATCCTCTCGTCGTCGTTGCTCGCGTGCCGCTCGACCGGCGACGCGAGCGGCCCCCAGTTCCGCGTCGAGGGCGCGGTCGCGCGGCCCGGCGCGCATCACTGGCACGAAGACCTCACGGCGTTCGACGCGCTGACGATCGCAGGTCCGGCGCGCACGGACGCGAACCTCGCGCGCGCCGAGCTCGTGCGGACGTGCGACGGCCGCGAGCAGCGCATCGCGATCGACTTCGAGCGCATGCAATCGCTCGGCGACACGAGCTCGAACGTGCTGCTGTGCGCGGGCGACGTGTTGGTCGTGCCGGCGCGCTGACCGCGCTCGCGCTCAGCGCGCGCAAGCGAGCCGGCCGGAGACGACGGTGATCCAGCTGCGCGCTTCCCACAGGCAATCCTCCGGCCAGTCGTAGTCGGAGCGATCGAACCGCGGGTGGCTGAGCCCGAGCTCCGCGCAGCCGTCGCCGTCGAGATCACCGAGCGGGAACGCGCCGACCTCGTACTCGTACTCGCGCGGATCGACGTGGACGAACAGCTCGGCGCCGGTCGCGCCCGAGCTGACGGTCACGCGGTGTCCGGCTGGAAACGACATCTCGCAGCGCAACTCGTCGCTCACACCGTCGCCGTCGAAGTCGAACGACGCGTGCGTGGAGATCGGATCGATCGAAGCCGCGTCGACCGGAGCCGTCGCGCGCTCGCCGCTCGGGTACTCGTGCTCGGCGGACAAGTACGCGAAGTCCTTGGCGGGCGCGTCGACTCTCCAGGTGACGAGCAGGCGCGGCGGCGTGCTCGGCAGCACGCGCACCGACGCATTCCCCCACGGCGTCAACGGCTCGGGCAACTCGATGCGCGTGACGAGCCCGCGCGGCTCGGGCGCGCGCATGTGCGCGGGCCGGTAACCGAACCACAGCGCGAGCAGCGGCACGACGATCGAGACCAGACAGCCGCATCCCAACAGCGTGCCGATCCAGTGCAACACGCGATCGGTCCGCGTCGCGCGAGCGGAGGCCGGGATTCGATTCGCCACCGCCTGCAGTCTACTGCGCCGCCGTACCATGGCGCGGCCATGCGCGCCACGCTCTCGATCGCACTGCTGTTCCTCGCGTCGTGCTCCGCCGCGCCGCGTTTTCGCCAGGCACCCGCGCCGGCTTCGCCGCCGACCGCGACCGGCTTCGTCGCCGACGAGGCGATGCTGCGCCGCGCGCGCGTCGCGATCCCGCGCGACGCGCTGCCGGCGAAGCTCGTGTACTTCGCGACGGATCTCGCCGACTCCGACCGCGCCGCGCTCGCGCGCATCGCACCGCGCATCGAGTTCGTCGTCGGCCTGTCGAACGAGCAGGCGCTCGCGCGCGCCAGCGAAGCGCACGCCGCCGACGTCCGCTACGCCAGCGCCGACTTCATCCGCGCCGCGACGAACCTGCGCTGGGTGCAGGCGCACAGCGCCGGCGTCGATCGCTATCTCAGCCGCGCGGAGCTCGTGAAGAGCGACCGCATCGTCTTCACGAACATGCGCGGCGTGCACGGCCCCGCGATCGCCGACCACGTGTTCGCGGGCCTGCTCGCGCTGACGCGCAACTTGCCGGGCTACTGGCAGAACCAGCAGCGCGCGCGCTGGGGCAATCTGCCCGACGGCGCCCCGCCTTCGATCGCGCTGCACGGCCGTACGCTGCTCGTCGTCGGCCTCGGCGGCATCGGCACCGAGATCGCGCGCCGCGGCCACGGCTTCGGGATGCGCGTGTGGGCGACGCGGCGCAGCGACGCGGCCGCGCCTGACTTCGTCGAGCGCTGCGAGCGGCCGGACAAGCTGCTCGAGCTCTTGCCCGAGGTCGACGTCGTCGCGATTGCGGTGCCGCTGACGAGCGATACCGAGCGACTGTTCGACGCGCGCGCGTTCGACGCGCTCAAGCCGGGCGCGTACCTCGTCAACATCGCACGCGGCAAGGTCGTCGACACGGCGGCGCTCGTCGCGGCGCTGAAGTCGGGCCGCCTCGCCGGAGCGGCGCTCGACGTGACGGACCCGGAGCCGCTGCCGGAGGCGCACGAGCTGTGGAAGCTCGCGAACGTCGTGATCACGCCGCACGTCGCGGCCGACGCGGAGCTCACCGAAGCGCGGCACGCCGAGCTGTGCGCGGAGAACGCGCGGCGCTTCGGCGCGGGCGAGCCGCTGCTCAACGTCGTCGACGGCGCGGCCGGCTACTGATCCGATTCACGGCGAGCCGCGGCCAACTCCGGCGCGCGCCGGGCGTAGGCGCGCGCATGTCCCCGAAGATGCGTTGGACGAGCGCGCTCGTCGCCGCCGTGCCGCTGCTCGGACTGGGATGCGCGGCCGCCCCTGTCGAACCCGCGTCGTCGGAGCCCGACGCCCGCTCGGTCGCCCCGATCGCGGTCGAGCCCATCGCCGTCGAACCGCTCCCCGTGCGCACCTGCTCGCCGCCGCCGTCGAACGCGTTCTACGTGTTGACCGAGGATCCGCTGCACCCGCGCATCCGCTACGACGACGGCCAGGTGTCGCCGAACGACTCGTGCATGATCCGCCTCGGCAGCAAGCTCAACCGGAAGATGCCGCCGGCGTACGTGAACGGCATGCCGCTCGGCTTCTGCTGAACTCCGTGCCCCGACGTCTTCGTGCAGGACGTCCCCGAATACGTGCGCCGCAAGGGCCTGGCGTTCCCCTGCTACATGGACGCGCGCAAGCCGGCGCAGATCGACGCCGCGCACTGCGTGCGCCTCAACTGGGAGGCGTTCTTTTTCAGCGATCTGTACGAGCGCGAGCGCTTTCTGTCCGACGTGTTCCTCTACTGCGGGCTGCTGACCGACCCGATCAGTCGCAAGCGCTTCCACCCCGGTCCCGACTCGCCGCGCTACGACTACGAGGGCGTCGCGTACTACTTCGAGGACGCGCGCAATCGCGCGGCTTTCGAGAGCGATCCGAAGGCGAGCCGCCTGCCCGGCCTGAAGATGCAGTGATCGGCGCGGCTGTGGATCGCGAACGTTGCGGCGCACGCGCGGACGCGGCGCGACGCTACGATCCGCAGCCGCATGAACACGCCGGTCGATCGCGAGCAGCACTGGTACGAGCACGTCTACCAGCGCGGCGTCAAGCAGTTCACGCTGCGCGCCGTGCTCTTCGGCATGGTCGTCGGCGCGCTGATGTGCCTGTCGAACCTGTACGTGTTCTTCAAGACCGGCTGGTCGATGGGCGTGACGGTCACCGCGGCCGTGATCCTGTTCGCGGTGTTCCGCGTGCTGCGCGGCGTCGGCGTCGCGCGCGCGCCGTTCGGCGCGCTCGAGAACAACGTCGCGACGACGGTCGCATCCGGCGCGGGCTACATGACCGGCGGCGGCAACATGGCGGCGTTCGGCGCGCTGCTGATGATCACGGCGGTGCGGCCGGACACGCTGGTGATGGTCGGCTGGTTCGCGGTGATCGCCGCGCTCGGCGTGTTCGCCGCGATCCCGATCAAGCGCCAGCTCATCAATCACGAGGAGCTCGCGTTCCCCACCGGCACCGCGACCGCGGAGACGATCCGCACGCTGCACGCGGGCGACGGCGCGGCGGCGAGCGCGAGCTCGCCGGAGGCCAAGGCGCTCGGAATCTCGGCGGTCGGCGCGGCGTTGATCGCCGTGCTGCGCGAGTTCCCGGACCGCGTGAAGCCGCTGATCGACGGCTTGCTGCCCGCGAAGTTCCGCATCCTCGGCGAGGCCGCGGGTCGCTGGACCTTCGAGCTCAAGACCGAGCCCGTGCTGATCGGCGGCGGGATGCTGATGAGCTTCCGCACCGTCTGGTCGATGCTGTTCGGCGCGGTGTTGACGTACGGCGCGCTCGCACCGGAGCTCGTCGAGCGCGGGCTCGTCACCGAGGTCACTGCGAAGGCGATCATCTCGTGGTCGGTGTGGCCGGCGGCGGCGCTCCTCGTCGCGTCGGGGCTCACCGCGTTCGCGCTCGACTGGCGCAGCGTGATCCGCACGTTCAGCGGCCTCGGCAACGTGCTGCGCGGCAAGCGCGGCGCGCAGGCAACCGACTCGATCGAGAGCGTCGAATGTCCGCCCGCGTGGTTCCCGCTCGGCTTCGCGCTGCTCTCGCCGATCGTCGTCGTGCTGATGGTCCTGCTGTTCCAGATCGAATGGTGGGCCGCGCTCGTCGCGATCCCGCTGTCGATCGTGATGGGCCTCGTCGCCGCGCGCGTGACCGGCGAGACCGACATCACGCCGACCAAGGCGTTCGGGCCGGTGACGCAGCTCGCGTACGGCGTGATGACGCCGGGCAACGTCCCGGGCAACATCATGGCCGCGAACGTGACGGGCGGCGTCGGTTTGCACGCGGCCGACCTGCTGACGACGCTGAAGACCGGCTGGCTGCTCGGCGGCAATCCGCGCGCGCAGTTCTACGCGCAGCTCTTCGGCGTCGCCGTCGGCGCGGTGATCATCGTGCCGGCGTTCGACGCGCTGATCCCGGATCCGTCGCAGCTCGGCGGCGATGATTGGCCGGCGCCGTCCTGCCTCGTGTGGGCGAGCGTGTCGGAGCTCTTCTCGGGCGGCCTGAAGGCGCTCGATCCGCTCGCGCGGCGCGCGATCGTCATCGGCCTCGTGCTCGGAGTCGCACTCGCGCTGCTCGACAAGTTCGCGCCGAAGTCGCTCAAGCAGTTCGTCCCGTCGCCGGCCGGCCTCGGCATCGCGATGGTGCTGCCCGCGTCGAACTCGATCGGCATGTTCATCGGCGGCTCGATCGCCGCGCTGATGCGCCGCTACTCGCCGCTCGTCGCCGCGCGCCTCGTCAGTCCGATCGGCTCGGGCATGATCGCGGGCGAGAGCCTGATGGGGCTCGCGGCGGCGCTGATCAAGAATTGACGGCGCCCGCACGCCGCGTGGAAGGAACTTCGCGGCGCGCGAAACCGCGCGGGGGCGGCCCGACTAGAATCGAAGCTGGAGCCGCTGCGCCCGCCGCTGGCCCGCCCCGCATGAAACCCCTCGCTCTCGCTTCCGCGCTCGCCCCCGCTGCGCTCGCCCTGTCCGCCCTCGCCGCGCCGCTCGCCGCGCAGACCAAGTGGACCGTCGACGACAACGGCCCCGCCGATTTCGCGTCGGTGCAGGTCGCGATCGACACGGTCGCGGCCGGCGACGTCCTGCTGATCAAGCCCGGCTCCTACGGCGCGGTCGTCGTGCACAAGTCGATGACGCTGCTCGGCAGCCCGACCGCCGCGCGGCCGTCGTTCGCGAGCCTCGACTTCCTGAACATCGAGCGCTTCGACGCGCTGCACCTCGAGACGCAGGCACTCGCGGTGACGAACGTCAGCGCGCACTCGCTGCTCGACGATTGCATCGCGACGACGACGGAGACGCGCTTCGACAATTGCGCGGACGTCGCGATCGCGAACTCGCGCTTCGAGCCGGCGAGCCAGGACGTGCAGGGTCTGAACGCGCTCTCGTTCGCGAACTGCGGCTACGTGCAGATCGTCAATTCCACCGTGCTCGGCGGGCCCGGCCTCGGGTCGATGATCGTGTTCGCCGGCGGGATCGGCGGCGCGGGCATCGCGCTCGACCAGACGCAGCTCTTGCTCGTCAGCTCGACGGTGCGCGGCGGCGCGGGCCAGACGCTCGTGCTGATCCCGCCGTTCCCCGGCAAGGGCGGCGACGCACTCGTTGTCGGCGCGGGCAGCAGCGCCGAGGTGCGCGGCTCGTCGTTCGACCTGCTCGCGGGCGGACAGAACAACGTCGGGCAGCCGAGCGCAGGAACCGCCTTCGCGATCCGCGCGCAGAACGGCGGCACCGCCGTCACGAGCGGTGTCACGGCGACGGGCGGCTTCAACGGTCCGGTGACGAGCGTCGCCGCGCGGCCGTACCTCGAGTGGAGCGGTGCCGGCGGTCCGGGCAGTTCGCGACAGCTCACGCTGTACGGCCCGAGCGCGTCGGTCGGCGTGCTGCTGCTCGCGACCGATGCGTTCCTCGACAAGGGTTTCGCCGCGACCTACGGCGCGCCGCTGCTCGTGCACCCGGGGACGATCTTCCTGACGGCGGGCGTCGCCGTGCTCGGCCAGAACTCTGGCAACGGACCGACGTACGGCATCCCGGCCGGCAACTCGCTAGCAGGCGTGTCGTTCTTCGCGCAGGCGGCCGTGCTCAACGGCTCGACGATCAGCGCGACGAACGGCGCGGAAGTGATCCTGAGCTTCTAAGCTCGGCTGCGCGCCGCCGCGTCGTCCGCGCCGAGCCCGCGGTCGATCCAGAACGTCCCGAACGGGATCAGCGACGCGACGCCGATCCGCGCACCCCAGCCGAGGCCCTTGCCGCACGCGCGCATCGCGAGCAGCGTCGCGAGCGCGAGCGCGACGAACAGCGCGCCGTGCAGCGACCCGACGATGCGCACCGCGAGCGGCATGTCCGCGAAGTACTTCAGCGGCATCGCGACGAAGAGCAGCGCGAGGTACGAGAGCCCCTCGACGAACGCGAGCCAGCGCACGCGCGCGATCGGAGTGTCGAAGCGTTGCATGGCCGCGGGCAGCATCCGCGTACCTTAATAAACGCGCGCACCGCGACTCGACCCTCAACCCCTCGCGGAGTCGGTTCCGATACGAGTCGCATGAAGCTTCCGTTCCGCCCGCGGGCCCTGCTCCGCACGGGTCTCTTCTGCATCGCCTCCCTCGCCGCGAGCGCACTGCTCGGCGGCTGCGCGGCCTCGAGCGGCTCCGGCCTCACCGCGTTCGAGCACGGCGACTACGCGGCCGCGCTCGACGCGTGGCGCGCGCCGGCCGAACGCGGCTCGCCCGAGCACGCGTTCATGCTCGGGCTGATGTACGAGCAGGGCCTCGGCGTCGACGCGGATCCGTTCGCCGCCGCGTCGTGGTACCGCAGCGCGGCCGAACACGGGCACGCGGCCGCCGCGAACAACCTCGGGCGGCTGCACCACACCGGCAAGGGCGCCGAGCTGTCGGGCGAGCTCGCGGCGCGCTGGTACGCGCAGGCCGCGCGCGACGGCTACGTGCCCGCGCTCGCGAACCTCGGCGTGATGCACTTGTACGGCCACGGCGTGCCGCGCGATCCGGCCAAGGCGGTCGAGCTCCTGCGCCGCGGCGCGGAGGCGAACGAGGCGCGCGCGCAGCGACTGCTCGCGGCGTGCCTGCGCCTCGGGCTCGGCGCGCCGGTCGACGCGCAGCGCGCGGCGATCTGGTACGAGCGCGCGGCGCGGCAGGGCGACGCCGACGCGCAGTTCCAGCTCGCGCTGCTGTACCTGCGCGGCGAGGGCGTGCTGCCGAACGACACGACCGGCGCGCAGTGGATGGAGCGCGCGGCGTACGCGGGCGTGGCCGAGGCGCAGTACAACCTCGGCCTGCTGCACCTGAAGGGCCGCGGCGTGAAGCGCGACGCGGGCGAAGCGGCGCGGCTGATCCGACTCGCGGCGCGCCAGGGGCTCGTCGTCGCGCAGAGCAAGCTCGCGCTCGAGAGCGACGCGGCAGCGCTCGCGCTGGCGAGTCGCGACGAGGCGGTCGCGAGCGGCGACTAGGCACGCGCGTCTCGAGATCGGACGCGCCGAGCAGCGCGCGAGAACCGGGCTAGCATTGGGGGCGGCCGCTCCCCCGCCACCCCTAGCTCGGAGACAACTCGATGAATCGTCTGCACGCCGTTGCGACGTTCGCGTCGCTGTGCGCCGGCACCGCCGCCGCCCAAGGCCTGTTCCCGTTCCAGATCCAGGCGCTCGTCAAGGAGGGCGACGTCGTGGCCGGCGTCGGCGCCGTGACGACGATCAACAACCTGGCGATCAACGATCTCGCCGACTGGCTCGTGCAAGCCGACACGAATCAGGCCGACACGAACACCGACGAGGTGATGCTGCGCTCCGGCCTGCTGTACCTGCGCGAGGGCGATCCGCTCGCCGCGCCCGCCGGCGCGACGATCGGCTCGTTCGACGCGGTGAACCTCAGCAACAGCGGGCACAGCGCGTGGAACATCTTCATCGACAACACCGGGAGCACGAGCACCGACTCGGCCGTGTTCTACGACACGACGCTGCAGATCCAGGAGAGCACGATCGCGACCGCGAGCGGCTTCAGCGCCGGCACGCCGTACATCGGCTGGTTCGAGGTCAAGCCGAACGACACGGGCAGCTACCTGATGGTCGCGAGCGTCGACGACGTCGCGATCACCTCGACCGTCGACCGCGCGCTCGTGCTCGGCGTGCCGTCGGGCGGCGGTCCGCCGGCCGAGGCCGTGCTGTGGAAGGAAGGCGACGTGCTGCCCGGGCAGATCGAGTTCGCCGCCGACTTCGGAACGGGTCCGCACACGTTCGCGATCAACGACACGCTGCAAGTGCTGTTCTTCGCCGACCTGAACGGCGACACGACCAAGGACGGCGTGCTCTACCTCGGCACGTCGATCCTCGCGCAGGAAGGCAGCGCGTCGCCGATCGCCGGCCGCAACTGGCTGTCGTTGTCGAGCGCGGTCGTCGACCTGAACGACGCCGGCGACACGGCGTTCACCGGCTCGCTCGACGGCGATGCCGCGACGAACGTGATCCTGATCCGCAACGGCCAGAAGCTCGCACAGGAAGGCGACACGCTGCCGGCGATCGCGCCGTTCAAGCTGACGGGCTTCGGCAGCGCGCCGATCCAGATCGACGCCGCGGGCAACGTGCTGTGGTTCGGCGACTGGGACGATCCCGACACGACGCGCGACACCGGGCTGTTCCTCAACGGCGACCTGCTCGTGCAGGAAGGCGTGACGACGATCGGCGGCGTCGTGCTCCAGACGCTCGCCGGCGTGCAGAACGCGTTCTCGATGAGCGATGACGGCCGCTTCATCCTGTTCGAGGGCGCGCTCACCGGCAGCATCGACGGCGCGTTCCTGATCTCGCCGGCGGGCAGCGTGACCGCGATCCCCGGCTGCGTCGGCAATGCGGGCACGCTCGCGCTCGCGTCCGGCACGCCGTCGATCGGCCAGCCGTTCACGCTGGCGTCCGACGTCGCGCAGGTGAGCGGCGCGCTGTCGTTCGTCGGCGCCGCGGGCGGACTGATCGCGCCCGGCCCGTGCGGCGTCTCGCTGCCGGGGCTCGGCGAGGTCTTCCTCGGCCTCTCGCCCGCGCCGCTCGTCGTCGGCGGCGGACCGTGGTCGGGCGCGCCGGTCTCGTTCGCACTCGCGCTGCCGAGCTCGATCGAGCTCGTCGGCGCGAACGTGTACTTCCAGGGCCTGTTCCTCGACCTCGCGGTCGGCGCCGTCGAGCCCGTGCGGCTGACGAACGGGCTCGACATGCGCATCGGCGGGCCGTAGCCCGCGCCCGGCTCAGGCGAGATCGAAGAGCAGTGCTTCGGTCGCTTCGAGCGCGCGGATCGGCACCGCATCCGCGCGCTCGATCGAAGCGCCGTCACCGGCCGCGAGGCGTGCGCCGTCCAGCTCGAGCGCACCGCTCGCGACCTGGATCCACGCGCCGCGGCCCGGCGCGAGCTCGTGCCGCAGCGACTCGCCGGCCGCGAGCTTCAGTCGGTACACGAACGCGTCCTGGTGGATGCGCGCGCTCGCCTCGCGGCCGTCGGGCGAGATCACGAGCACCTTCGACGCGCGCTCGGCCGCCGCATCGGGCCGCCACTCGGTGTAGCTCGGGGCGAGCGCGCGCTCGGCCGGCTCGATCCAGATCTGCAGGAAGTGCAGCGGCTCGCCGGCGCTCGGATTGAACTCGCTGTGCGCGACGCCGCGGCCGGCGCTCATCAGCTGGATCTCGCCCGGCTTCAGCACGCGGCCGTTGCCCATGCTGTCCTTGTGCTGCAGCGCGCCCGACAGCACGTAGCTGAAGATCTCCATGTCGCGGTGCGGGTGCGTGCCGAAGCCCTGGCCGGGCGCGACGCGATCCTCGTTGATCACGCGCAGCGCGCGAAAGCCCATGTGGCGCGGGTCGTGGTACTCGCCGAAGCTGAACGTGTGCCGGCTGTCGAGCCAACCGAAGTCGGCGCGCCCGCGCGCGGCGGCGGGGCGGAGGGTGAGTTGCATGAGGGCGGCAGTATTAGGACACCGCGGCCGCCATTCGAGGAGGGGCGGCGCCGCGCGTCCCGTCGGACGCGACTGCGTCGACTGGAGCTCCCACCCCAGCCGACGCAGCGCATCTCTCACGCTTCTCCCGCGGTGATCACGGCGTCACGGAATCACGACGAGCGGCAGCACGTTGCTGACGAAGCTCAGCGTTCCTGGTCCGCCGATGAATGGCATGAAGTTGAAGACAAGCGCGGCGTGGTGGAATGTCGCTCCGACCAGCGGATTCAGCGCAGCTGGCGGGATCGTCAGCGTGGGCTCGGGCAGCACTGCCTTGCCAGCCTTCAAGTAGTTCCGGAATCCAGCGAACGGCGGTAGGTTCGGCGCCGAGAGGATCATGAACGTGTACGAGTCCGCGTTGAGCGGAACGAGCAGGTTGTTGATCACCACGCCCGGCGTCGTCCCCGACAACGTGCCCGCGATCAGGTAGAGGTTGTCTTGGTACGGCGGTGTCGGCGGATCGAACGAGAACGTCACCGTGCCGCCCTGCGACGCCGAGATCACGCACGTCGACGCGGCCAGCGTATTGGCCGGTGAGCAAGGGCAGAGCAGGCCAGCGCTGAACAATCCTGAAAAGTCGTCCCACCAGACCGTCTGATCAGTGCCGAGCGCGGTCGGTTGTGACTTCAGCATCGCAACGAAGGTCGTTCCCACCGGGATCGACCACGTCGGCTCCTGGTGGATCAGCTTCTCGACGAGTCCGGACACGAGCCAGAAACTGAGAGCTCCCCCAGGCGCGCCCTGGATCCGGAGTTCGTCTCCGAAATTCACGGGGTACTGCGCTGGCGAGAAGAACAGCTGGCCCGCGATTCCGCTCTGAGCGATTCCGACGTGCGCGCTGCCGGAGGCGTCGACCTTCAGATGCAGGAACGCCATCGCGGGAAACGACGTCGCGCCGATGCAGATGGACGACGGCGGCATGTGGGACTTGCCCCAGACTCCGAGCGAGGCCTCCCCGCCCATGTAGCCCGGGCTCGAGCTCGCCGCCCCCATGTACCTGACGCGGACGTCGAAGCTCGAGCCGCCGACGGTCGTGTGCAGTACGTTGCCCACGCAACCGAGCGCGCAGCTCGACGCGAGCACGGAGGACTGCTCGAGCATGTTCGCCTTGATGACGTTCTGCGGATTCCCTTGGCTACAGTCGGGATCGGCTACCCAGTACGCGCCGTTCGGCGACGAGCCGTTGGGGCCGGTGAACGAGTCGGTGAAGCACGTCTGCGCGGATGCTGCGGTCGCCAACACGGCGCAGAGCGTGAGGGAGGTGGACCAACGGAGGATGGAGTGTTTGGACATGGCGGCTTTGGTGAATGCGACGGCGCTGGGGCCGGTTTGGTCGGCACTCGCCACACTCATCGCGGAAGCCGCACCGCGCGTTCGCGGAATTCGCAAGACAGCGCGAGTTGCGCGCGGATCCCCGGCGCGCGAGACGACCTCACCGCGAACCGGCGCGGAGCCCGAGCCACAGCAGGCGGTACGTCGTCGTACTCGTCTCGAGCTGGCGCAGGCGAACCACGTGCGTTCCCGGAGACAACAGCGCGTGCGGAAGCCGCAGGATCGTCAGCGCGGGATGGATCGACGGCACCGAGATCGCACCGATCGGATTGCCGTCGATCTCGAGGTCGAGCATCACCGTCCCGAAGAACGGGTAGTACGGCCGCGCGCCCAGCTGGTGCCAAAGGCACAGGTCCACCCACGAGAACGCGTCGTCGGCAGAGAGCGTGAACTCGAACACGGCCTCCGCTCGACCGAAGCGACCGAAGCGCAGGTAGCCACCCGACTCCGCGCTCCAGTCGGCCTCGACCGCGCGCACGCTCGACGCGAGCCCGCACACCTGCGTCGGCGTCGCGCGAAACTCCCAGGAGCCGAGCGATGGAAGCGTGGACGGATCGTGGGCTCCGTACCGCGCGACGAGTTCGGCGAGCGGCGCGGGATCCCGTCGCAAGACCGTGATCAGCGGCGAGTACTCGCTCGCGGGCGCACCGAGCAACGTGTCCGCGTCGGGCGCGAGTTCGGCGCACAACCCCGCCGACTCCTCCTGTCCGCGCCGCAGGTGCACGTGGAATCGCGCCTCCTCCGCAACACGATCGGCGCCGTCGCGCGCGGCCTGCACACGCACGAATTCCAAGGCGAGCGCCGCGAGCGCCGGATCGAGCGATGCGCCGCTCGCCCACCCGAGATCGCCGGCGTCCGACAGCCAGCACGGATCGACCTCGCGCAGACCGCGCACGAGCCGGGCGCGAAGCGGCGCGGGTTCGCCGGCGAGCGCGAGCTCCAACGGAAGCGCACCGACGTCCGACCGCGAACCGTCGAACTCCGCGTCCAGCGCCGGATGCGGGCGCGCTGCGCGCACGGCGGACGGGAGCGCCGCCGCGAAGCGCGACGCTCGTTGCGCGAGGATCAGCGCATGGCGCGCCCGCGTCGCGGCGATGTCGACCTCGTGCTCCATCTGCTCGATCGGTCGGCCGTCGCGTCGCAATGCGTCGAGCTGCACGAAGTGGTTCGACACGGAACGCCACGCCAGCTCGAACGGCAACTCGTCATGCGCGCCGCTGGCGAGCGCGCGTCGCACGATGCACTCGACGGCCATCAGCGCCGAGCGTGTCTCCTCGCTCGTCGTCGGGTGACTCGCGGCCCAGTCGAGCACGCCCGGCAGGCACGCGGGCGTTCCGCAGGCGCCCAACGCCAGCAGCGCATGCAGTCGCTCGTAACGCTCCGCCGCCGGATCCGCGGCGACGCGTGCCAGGGGGCCGCGCAATCGACTTCCGACCGGCGACTCGCGGTCGCCGAGCTCCGGCCGGTCGACGAACATGCGCGAACTCAGTACGGTCGCGACGCGACGTGCGTCGGACGCAGCCGTGTCGTTCGCGGTGGGACCGTCCAGCGCGGCGGCGAGCAGCTGTACGAGCAGCCGCTCGCGCTCCACGTCGCCGATGCGGAGCTGGGTGGCCGCGATGAGCAGCGCTTGATCGGCCGCGCCGCGCTGGAATGCGTCGTGCGCGCGCACTACCGCATCGTCTGGATCCGCCACGCGCGGCAGCAGGCGCGCGAGTTCCGGCTCGCGCAGCAGCAGCCGCGCGGGCAGTCGCGGAAGTTCGCGCAGCGCGCTGACGACGGCCACGACGTCGCCGCGCTCGAGCCCCTCGCTCGCGAGCGATCGCAGGTGCGCGAACTGCCGCCATTGCGCCGCGCTCCAGCCGACCAGCGCGAGCAGCAACCCGATCGCCGTCCAGCGCACCACGCGCGCCGGATTGCGCTGCAACCAGCGCCGCACGCGCTCCCGCGCCGGCGCGCGGCGCGCGCGCACGGGCTCGCGCGCGAGCCAGCGATCCAGATCCTCCAGCAGCGCGCCAGCGTCCGCGTAGCGCCAGCGCGCATCGAGTTCCGTGGCCTTGGCGACGATCGCAGCGAGGTCCGCATCGATCGACGGCACGAGCTCGCGCAACGGCTCCAACCCGTGCGCTGCCTGCGCGCGGTCGCTCGGCATGCGCGCGGCGATCAGATCGTGCAGGGTCGCGCCGAGGCTGAAAACGTCGGAACGAGCATCGACTTCGAGATCGAGCAACTGCTCCGGCGACGCATAGCTCGGAGTCGCCGCGGCGCCACCCAGCTCGGTGCGCGTGTGCTGCTCGACCGGTCGCACCAGGCCGAAATCGACGAGCACCGCCGGCGCGCTCGAGACGAGCTCGTCGTCCGTCGCGCGTCGGGCGAGCAGGATGTTGCTCGGCTTCACGTCGCGGTGCACCAGTCCGGCGCGATGCACGACGTCAAGTGCGGCGGCGACTCCGCGCAACTGCGCGACGACCCGCCGCACGTGCTCGTCGCGCCCGCGCAGCTCCGGGTGCGCCGCGAGCACGTCGAGCTCGTGTCTCAGACTGGGTCCTTCGACGAGCTGCATCGCGTAGTACAGGTGCTCGCCCTGCGTCCCGAACCCGTAGACCTCGGCGAGATGCGGGTGGTGCAGCGTCGCCGCGGTCAGCGCTTCGCGCTGGAAGCGCTTGCGCGTGCGCTCCGGCACTTCGCCGAGCGCCTGCACCTTGAGCGCGACGGCGCGGCCACCGAGCGAGCGCTGACGCGCGCGATAGACGACGCCCATGCCGCCACGACCAATCGGCGCCTCGATCTCGAAGTCGCCGAGCACGCACCCCGGGGCGAGCAGTTCGGAGGTCGCGCCTGGCTGCCGCAGGCTTGCGCGGAGCGACACGTATCCCGCCGCGGCGCCGCACAGGCGCTCGACCGTGGCTTCGTGCTTCGGAAAGCGACGTCGCAACGCGGCGGTATCGGGCCGGCGACCGTGCTCGAGTCCCGCGAGGATCTCGTGCAGGATCGCCTCCGAAACGTCGACCTGCCGCGGCAGCTCGCCGGCGCCCTCGTCCGGGTTCGCCCTCATCGCGATTCGCCCCCGCGCAAGCGTCGATCGAGCGACAGCAGCAACTTCTTGCGGGCGCGGAACAGCGTCCCGCGCACCGCGGCGGCGCTGCGCCCCGTCGCACGACCGATGGCCTCGGAGTCTTCGCCGTCGAGCTCGGCGCGCCTCCAGGTGTCCCACTCGTCCGGCTCGAGCACGGCGCGGCACAGCTCGGCGAGTTCGCGCGCGCGCGCCTGGGACGTGGGCGTCGGCGCCTTCGAATCTCGCCACTGCTCGAGTTCGGCGGACCGCGCGCCCGTCGCTTCGACCGATGTGCCGGGCTCGAGTTCGCTGCGCTTGGCCGCCGAGCTGCGTCGCACGAGATCGATGACGACGCGGTCGAGGACGATGCGCAAAAACCGCAGCAGCGAGCCCGCGCCGCGATGTTCGAAGTCTCGCAGCGCCGCGGTGGAGTAGCAGCGCAGCCAGAGCTCCGAGACGACGTCTTCGGCGCTCAGCGTTCGCGCGAGCAGCGGCATCAGCCGGTGCCGCGACGCGTCCGCGAGCAGCGCGGGCCGGAACTCGTCGAAGAGCTCGCGCTCCGCGTCGGGATCTCCCGCGCGAGCGCGGTCGAGCAGCCGACCCGTGTTCGCGTCACTCGAGCGGTTGGATTGCGACACCGCGATGCCTCCGACCCTTCTCCTGGGCGGTACTAGCGTAGCTCGCAGCTCAATCGCGCGGCGGCGACTCGTCACCCGGCGCCTCGGACGGCGCTCCCGCCTGCGCGCGCGCTTCCGCCGCGTACTGCGCGGCGAGCGCGGCGTTGGCCGGATCCGCGATCTGCTCGAACATCGTCTGCAGCTCGAGCAGGATCGGCAGCGCGTCGCTCTTGCGCCGCGCGCTCTCCAGCAGCATCCGCTTGGCCTGCACATACTCGCCTCGGTCGACCGCCGCGCCGATCTCGACCGCCTGCCGCGCGCCGGCCGGACCGCTCTGTTCGAGCAGCTCGAGCGCGCGCCGGAACGTCTTCACCGGCCCGGAGTGATCGAGCACGTCGCGGTCGACGAGCACCAGCACCCCGTCCGGCAGCGACGAGCCCTGCCCGATCGGACCGAGCACGAGCAGCCGCCGCTCGGGAAAGCGCATGCGCAGCCACGCCGCCACCGAATGCGGCGCGATGATGCCCGGCCCCTGGATCAGCGGACCGCTCGCCAGCATCGGGCCGCGCAGCGGAACCTCGAGCGGCCCGACGCGGCCGCCGTCGGGAGTCGCTTCGACCTGCTCTGCGAGCCGAGCGAGGAAGCGCCGCACGACCTCGGAGCAGAACTCCCACTGCGTGTACTCGCGCGCGAGCGGCGAGTAGGACGCGTGCAGCGCCACCAATCCCGCCGCGGGCGCGAGCGCGGCGAGACCCAGCCATGCGAGCCAGCGCCGCTCGACGATCCAACTCCAAGCGATCGCGAGCGCGCCGGCCGCCACGAGCGCGAGGCCGCAGCTCGGCAGGAACACGTGCCACGGCGCGAAGTTGCCGTAGTAGGCGAGCAGGGCCGCGTA
>SCVU01000452.1 GCA_004296785.1 Planctomycetota bacterium | reverse complement strand
GATGGCCGGCGTCGAGAACGCGTACGAGTGGCGCCGCGCGCCCGGCCGCTTCGGCGCGCGCGCGATGGTCGCGTCGCCGTCCATCTCCGCGCCGTTCCCGTACGCGCGGCTCTTCGCGCGCTTCGCGCCGTCGACGCCGGCCGAGCGCCGGCTCGATCCGCGCGCGACCGATGCGCTCGCGTTCGGCAACTGGATCGTCGATGCGATTCGCGAGAGCCGCATCGAGATCGAGAAGCGCCGGCCGTTCCCGTTCACCGAGTCGTACGCATGCCTCGACCTCGCGCATGCGGCGCCGGTCAAGCAGGCGCTCGACGCGCTCGCGATCGCAGTCGCCGCGAGCGACGCCCGGGCGCTGTGCGAGCGCGCGCGCGACGCAGCGCAACCGGCCGGCAGCCGCTGCTACGCCGACGAGCCGCAGGCGAAGCACGCGATGCCGTACTACGACGCGCTCGACTTCGCGCGCGGGCTCGCGCGCGACGCGGATGCCGCGCCGGCGGTGCGCGCGGCGGCTGAAGCGCTCGCCAAGCACGTCGACGCGCTCGTCGCGAGCTCGACGATCAGCGGCGACGGCGCGAACTTCGAGCGCGGCGGCAACGGCGTGTTCCTCGTGTTCCCCGACGGCGCGCGCGCGCTCGGCGCGAACGAACGCGCGTGGCGGCAGTACAAGCCGTTCGGGCCCAAGCCGTACCTCGCGCTCGGCGCGGGCGGCTACGCGATGCACAAGGACGGCGCGATCGCCGGCGACGGCATCGTGCAGACGTGGTGGGAGTGCCTCGACGCGTGGTACGACGTCGACAACGGCGACGCGGGCGGGCTCGACGGCGTGCAGTGGTAACGGGCGATGGTGACGCGTTCCGCAGAAACGAGCGCGGCGGCGCTCGTTCGAGCACCGCCGCGCGCGGCCGTCGAATGGGAGCTGCCGACCGGCAGCTCTAGTACTTGACGCCTCAGCCAAACGGCTGCGTCGACTGGGTCGTCACCGGCTTGCCGGCGAGCAACTCGTCGAGCGCGGTCGCGAGGTACTTCTGCTTGACTTCCGCGGCCTTCAAGCTGTCGTCGATGCCGCCGCGGTACGCGATCTTGCCGTCCTTGCCGACGACGAACGCCTCGGACGTCTTCTTGCCGGCGAGCAGCTTCGTGATGCGCGCGCCCTCGTCGTCGATCATGCCGCCGACGTAGCCGGACTTCAGGTGGAAGGCCGCCTTCGCCTCGCTCGACTCGGTCTTGTTCGGGTAGATGTAGACGAACGACACGCCCTTCGAGAGGTACGCGCGCTCGATGTCCTTGACGCGCTCGGTGTACTGCGGCGTCGCCGGGCAGTTGACGCCGAGCGTCATGTA
This sequence comes from Planctomycetota bacterium, assembly GCA_004296785.1. Classification (GTDB taxonomy): domain Bacteria; phylum Planctomycetota; class UBA1135; order UBA1135; genus GW928-bin9. The sequence goes on along the minus strand of SCVU01000452.1, from coordinate 3,985 downwards.
GACGGTCACTCCGGCCGGCTTCGACGAGTCGATCGTCTGCACGACCTTGGCGGTGAACGCGGGCATGGGCTCGCCCGGCACGGGCTTGCCCTTCGCGGGTTCGTCACCCGCGAAAGCGAGGAGGGGCACGGCGAGCAGCGCGAGTGCGCCGAGGCCGAGCAAGAGCGGTAGTTTCATGAATGGGTTCCTGCGGGAGGAGGGGTTCGCTCCGCGACGGCGGCGGAGGCTCGATCAACCTCGCACACCCGCGTGTTGTCCGCCAGTCCCAGTGCGCGGCGTTCGCGTCCTCCTTGCGAACCGGGTGCGCGGTCTAGCGGGCGGCGACGACCGTCGCGAAGACCTTGAGCGTCTCACCGGCAGCGGGATACGTGTCGGCGCGCGTGACGAGGATCCGCCAACCATCGAAAAGCTCTTCCAGCTCGCCGGGCCGGAACAGGTAGTGGTCCGTTGGGTCGAACATGTCGAGGAACGTCGTCCCCTCGGTGAGCACGTTGACGACCGCCACGCCGCCGGGTCGGACCGATCGCTGGAGTTGCGCGAGCAGCGCGAGTGCGCGGTCGCGCGCGAAGAACATGAACAGTCCGATCGCGATCGCGCGGTCGTAGGTCCCGTCGAGCTCGAACGTCCCGATGTCCGCCTGTTCGGCGGTGACGGCGAGTCGCTCCGCCGCAGCCGCGTCGCGAATGCGGCGGATCGCGGTCGCGCTGCCATCGATCGCGCGGACGCGGTGCCCGCGCCGCGCCGCGGCCAACGCGAAGTTGCCGAGCCCGCAGCCGAAGTCCAGCACGTCGCCGCGAACGTGTTCGAGCGCCAGCGTCTCGAACGGATTGAGCGCGAGGTCGCCGTTGGCGATGTGCTGCTGAAAGCGCGGCTCGAAGAACTCGACGCTGTGCCTGCGGATCATGGAAGTCGCGCGAAGTGAGCGCTAGCCGAGGTTCCAGTACTCGCCCGGCCGGTAGTCGCTGAAATACCAGCCGTGCCCTTCGGGGTCGCGCGTCATGTAGCCGCGCGCGCCGTACTCCTCGGTGCGGAGCTCGCGCACGATCTCGGCGCCCGCGGCCTTCGCGCGCGCGTAGTGCGCGTCGGGATCCGCGACGTACACGCACAGACCCGAGCCCTGCGCACCGCCGCTCCTCGGACTGACGCGCCCTTCGGCGGGCTTCGAGCTCGACACCATGATCACGCCGTCGCCGAACGAGACCTCCGAATGGCGGATGCCGCCCTTGTCGTCGGGCACGATGAAACGGCGCTGGAATCCGTACGCGCGCTCGAGGAACGCGAGCGCGGCGTGCGCATCGTCGTACGACAGCGTCGGAAAGAGGTTCGAGCTCGTGCGAACGGCGGGGCGCGGCGTCGTGCTCATCCCCGCAGCGTAACGCGCGTCTGTTACGCTAGCTGGGAGGCTCGCTCGCTCGGCTCGCGCGCGGCCCCCACACCCTCGATTCCCACCATGCTCCACGTCTCGCGCACCTTCGTCGCTTCCCTGCTCCTCGTCGCGCCCGCTCTCGCCGGCACGCGCTACGTCAACGCGAACCTCGCCACCGGCGCGAACGACGGCAGCTCGTGGGCCGACGCGTACCAGGGCTCCGCCGGCCTGCAGACCGCGCTCGCCGCGGCGATCGCCGGCGACCAGATCTTCGCCGCGCAGGGCCGCTACGTGCCGACGCTGACGACGACGCGGACGATCGCGTTCGCGCTGAAGAACGGCGTCGCGATCTACGGCTCGTTCCTCGGCACCGAGACGACGCCGGCCGAGCGCCCGCCGTTCGGCAGCGCGTGGAGCATCCTCGACGGCGACCTGCTCGGCGACGACGCGACCGTCGGTGTCGCCGACAACAGCTTCCACCTCGTCACGACGACCGGCACGAACAGCACGGCGATCCTCGACGGCTTCCAAGTGCGCGGCGGCAACGCGAACGGCGGCGGCACGAATCAGGATCGCGGCGGCGGCATCCTCGTCGTCGGCGCGGTGAGCCCGGCGATCCGCAACTGCCTGTTCACGAACAACCGCTGCACGTTCGGCGGCGCCGCGGGCTACATCAACAACGGCGGCGCGCCGACGTTCACCGACTGCACGTTCCAGAACGGCAACGGCGGCAGCTTCGGCGGAGCATTCGACGTCGCGGCGGGCGGCGCACTGCGCTTCGACCGCTGCCTGTTCCAGAACAACACCGCCGCGCGCGCGGGCGCGCTCGAGATCTTCCAGTCGACCGGCCCGATCGTGTCGAACTGCATCTTCCGCGCGAACACCGCGACCGGCACCGGCGGCGGCGGCGGCGTGTGGGTCGGGTCGAACGGCAATCCGCAGATCCGCAACTGCACGATCGTCGGCAACATCGCGACGAACGCGACCGGCATGGTCGGCGGCCTGCGCAACCAGGGCGCGGCGAACGCGACGATCGCGAACTGCGTGATCTACGACAACGAAGGTCCGGGCGGCGCGCAGGCGTCCGCGAATCAAGTCACCGCCGCGATCAACGTCACGTACTCGATCGTCGAGGGCGGCTACGCGGGCACGGGCAACAGCGGCGCGGATCCGCAGTTCGCGAACGCCGGCGCGAACGACTTCCGCCTGCTCGCGAGCTCGCCGGGCGTCGATGCCGGCAACTCGGCCGCCGTTCCGGCGTTCGCGACGCTCGACTTCGCTGGCGCCGCGCGGTTCCAGGACGTGCCGGGCAAGCTCGACAAGGGCGCGGGCAGCACGCCGCGCGTCGACATCGGCGCGTTCGAGACGGCACCGACGGCGTTCACCGCGATCGCGGGTTGCTTCGGCAACACGGCCGAGCTCGCGAGCCCGACGGCGGCGCTGCAGATCGGGCAGAACGCGACGCTGAAGCTGACGGCGGGGCTCTACCCGACCGGGCTCGGCCTCTACTTCCTCGGCATCGACGGCACGGTCGGCGGCTGCGGACTGCAGTTGCCCGGCATCGGCGAAGTGCTGCTCGCGCTGTCGCCGTTCCCGAGCTCGCTCGGGAGCGCGGGCACGGTCGCGGGTCAGGGCACGCTCGTCGTCGCGGTTCCGAACTCGCCGAGCGCGGTCGGGATCACCGTCGCGTTCCAGACCGCGAACGTCGATCTCGTCGGCGCGGGGAACCCGGTCGAGCTGTCGACGGGGCTCACGGCGACGATCGCGCCGTAGTCGGGCGAGATTCTCGGTTTCGCGCGTGGGGAGCCGCGCGTGAACCCGTTCACGGGCTCGAACTGCCCATGAAGCTCCCCATCCGCTCGGCGTTTCTCGTCGCTCCTCTCACCGTCGCGTGCCTCGCCCCCGCTGCGTTTCCGCAGTGGAGCTCGACGAGCTACACGGCCGCCAACGGCTACGCGCAGACCGACCACCTGGTCGCGCACCAGAATGCGGCGGGCATTCAGGTCTACTCGGCGCTGGCGCAGCAGTGGACGACCGTCTCGCCGCCCGGCTCGACGATCCGCGCGCAGCACGACTGGGTGCTGGTCACCGAGGAAGCGGGCGGCGTGTTGCGCGCGTACAGCGCCTTGCTCAACCAGTCGGCGCCGATCACGACCGCGCCCGGCGGCTTCCCGTTCGTCTTCACGAAGGGCAAGACCGCGTTCGTCGTCGACAACGCGCCCAGCGGCACGACCGTGATGCGCGCGTACAGCGCGATGCTGAACGCGTGGACGAGCGTGACGCCGTCGGCGCAGTACCAGATCGCGTACACCGGCGAGGAGTACGCGGTGTTCCACACGCTCAACGAAGCGTGGGGTTACTCGGCCTACCACGGCGCGTGGAGCAACCTCGTGCACGCGTCGGGTTCGCTGCTGCAGCTCAAGACCGGCTCGAATCTCGCGACGATCGAGCTCGACACACAGCTGCCGACGTTCAAGCGCGAGATCGCCGCATACAGTCCCGTCACCGCGAGCTGGTCCGTCGCGCCGCAGGAGCTGTGGCCCGGCGGCTGGCAGATCTGGGGCGGCAACGTGTTCGCGTGCAACACGCGCGTGTCGCCGACCGACTATCGCTGGATGG
>SCVU01000054.1 GCA_004296785.1 Planctomycetota bacterium | reverse complement strand
CCTCGACGATGCGCTTGGCGGTCGAGAGGCCGAGGCCGGTGCCGCCGCGCTTGTCGGACCAGTACACCTCGAAGCAGCGCTCGAGCTGTTCCGGCCGCATGCCGATGCCGGTGTCGGTCACCGCGAGCACGCCCTCCGAACCGGCGCGCGACAGCCGCACGAGCAGCTCGCCGCCCTCCGGCATCGCCTGCCGCGCATTGACGAGCAGGTTGACGATCGCCTGCTTGATCTGCGTCTCGTCGACCAGCACGAGCGGCAGCCCGAGCTGCAGATCGACGTGCTGGCGGATGTTCGCGCGCTGGTTCTCGGGCTCGACGAACTCGAGCACCTCGCGCACGATCCGCGCGAGGTCCTCGGGCCGGCGGTTGATCTCGGCGCCGCGCGCGAACTGCAGGAACTGCTGCAGGATGTCCTCGAGCCGCTGCACTTCGCGCTGCAGCCCCTTGATGCGCTTGAGCGAGCGCTGCTCGCGCTGCGTCGCGTCCGGGTGCTCGGCGTTGCGCACGGCGGCCGCGCGCTCCCAGTCCTCCTGCAAGAGCGCGAGGTTGATCGCCATCGTCGAGAGCGGGTTCTTGATCTCGTGCGCGAGGCCGCCGGCCAGGTGCGACAGGCTCGCCACGCGGTCGGCTTCGGCGCGCGCCGTGGAGCGGTCCGGCGCGCGTGCTTGGGGTTCCGGGTGCATCGTCGTTCCGGCGCGGCTTTGAGCCGCACGGGCCCGATAGGCTAGCTTGCAACACCGCGCGAGCGAGCACGCCACGCCATGAACCCGCCGACCACCGACAACGCCGAGCCCCCGCTCGACGCCGCGCTGCTCGACGCGACCGCGGGTGCGCTCGCGCGCGACGAGCTGGTCGGCGTGCCGACCGACGGCTTCCTCGCGCTCGGCGCGCGCGCCGACCGCGCGGCCGCGCGCAGCGCGCTGCGCGAGGCCAGCGCGAAGAGCGGCGCGGCCGCGCCCGCGCTCGTGCTCGCCGACGCGCGCGCGATCGGGCCGTGCGAGTGCGCGCCGCTCGTGCGCCGCATCGCGGCGCGGCACTGGCCGGGTCCGCTCGTGCTCGAGGTGCGCGCGCAGGGCGAGCTCGCGCACTGGTCGAGCGACGGCTGGATCGCACTGTGCTGCCCGGCCGAGCCGCACGCGCGCGCGCTCGCGGCGGCCGCGCGCGGGCCGCTGTTGCTCGCGCACGTGCCGGAGGCGCGCGACGCGGAAGCGCTGGCCCGGCTGACCGGGATCACGCGCGTCGCCGGACGCGCCGGCGGCGCGCTGCTCGAGCTGCCGGCGTGGCTGCGCATCGCGCGCGGCGCGTTCGAGTTGCGGCGCGAAGGCCTGTACGGATTGTCGACGCTGCGCGCTTCCGGCGGGCTCGCGATCGCGTTCGCGTGCACCGGCAACACGTGCCGCAGCCCGATGGCGGAGGCACTGGCGCGCAAGCTGCTCGCCGAGCGCCTGGGCGTCGCGGCCGCGCGCATCGGCGAGTTCGGCTTCGAGCTCGCGTCGATGGGCACGTTCGCCGCGCCGTACCAGCCGGCCGCCGCGCACGCGATCGACGCGGTCGCCGAGCTCGGCGCCGACGCGTCGCAGCACCGCTCGCAGCTCGCGACGACCGCCGCGCTGGCGCAGCTCGACCGCGTCTACTGCCTGACGCGCGGTCACCGCGATCAGGTGCGCGTGCTGCTGCCGGCCGAATGGAAGGGCGAGCTCGCGCTGCTCGACGAGCGCGGCGACGTCGCCGATCCGATCGGCGGCACGCTCGACGACTACCGGCGCTGCGCGCGGCAGATCCGCGAAGCGCTCGAGCGGCGCCTCGACGAGTGGGCGTGAACGGCTAGCCCGCGTTCGCGCGGAACGCCTCGAGCACGCTGTCGGGCCCGATCTCGCGGTCGAGCCGTTCCTTCCACGCCGCCGACGACAGCAGGTGCGCGAGCGACGGCCCGCGGCCGCCGTTGACGGACCCGGTGTAGACGCGCACCTGATCGACGAAGCCCTGCTCGAGGCAGGCCTGCTGCAGCGTCGGGCCCGCTTCGAGCAGCGCGCGGCGCACGCCGAGCGCCCACAGCTTCCCGAGCACCTCGCGCAGCGACAGGCGCCCGCTGCGGTCGGGGAAGCAGCCGTGCACGATCGCGCCGGCCGCCTCGAGCTCGCGGTGGCGCATGGGCGCCGCGCCCGCGAGGCAGAACAAGTGGACGCCGCCCGCGTGCTCGCCCGCGGCGAGCGGCTGGAACAGCCGCGCGCTCGGCGGCGTGCGCAGCTCCGAATCGACGACCACGCGCAGCGGCGCGCACGGGACCTCGACGGGCCGCCGCACGGTGAGCCGCGGATCGTCGGCCAGCACGGTCCCGACGCCGGTCAGGATCGCGTCGACGCGCGCGCGCAGCTGCTGCACTTCCTCGAGCGCCGGCGGCGCCGTGATCCAGCGGCCCGCGCCGACGTCCTCCGGCGGCATCAGCTGGCCGGTGCGCGTCTGCGCCCACTTCGCGATCAGCCACGGGCGCGGGCGGCGCACGCGGTCGGCGCCGACCCATTCGACGAAGTGCGGCGCGACGCGCGCGAGCGGCGCCGCTCCATCGAGCAGCTCGACCTCGACGCCGCGCGCGGCGAGCGCCTCGATGCCGCGGCCGCGGTGGCGCGGATCCGGATCGACCGCGCCGACGATGACGCGGCGCACGCGCGCGGCGAGCAACGCGTCGACGCACGGCGGCTGCTTGCCCTGCGACGAGCAGGGCTCGAGCGTCACGAGCAACTGGTCGTTCTCGTCGATCGCGA
>SCVU01000053.1 GCA_004296785.1 Planctomycetota bacterium | reverse complement strand
GGCTCGGCACCTGCGCTCCGCCGTCGGCGACGATCGTCAGCGCCTTCGCGCCGAGGGTGAGCTCGCCCGCGTACGTCCCGGCGAGCGCCGGCCGCACGAGGATCACGTCGCCGCTCGACGCCGCGGCGACGGCGGCCTGCACCGACGTGAAGTCGATGCCGGGGCCGGGCGTCGGTCCGACGACCCAGACCTGCGCCGCGTGAGCGGACGCTGCGAGAGCTGCGAGGGTGGAGACGAGGACGGTGGAGCGACGGGCGTTGTTCATGGCGTGAGCTTGGAGGGACCTCGGAACAGTCCCCGGCACGCGTGCGGCCGATTCAGGATTCCCCCGGTCATTCTCACCTCAGGCCGGGCATCCGTGGGGAGGCATTCCCGGGCCGCCGCCCGAGCCGTACCCTGGCCGCCATGAAGCTGCTCCTCCTGCTCTCGATCGCCCTGCTCGCCGCCTGCTCCAGCCACAGCGATGCGCCGAAGGTCGCGAGCGCCGCCGCGCCGGCCGCGGCCGGGCTGCACGCGTTGAAGGCGAAGTCGCTCGACGGCAAGGAAGTCGCGCTCTCGCAGTACGCCGGCCGCGTCGTGCTCGTCGTCAACGTGGCGAGCGAATGCGGGTACACGAAGCAGTACGCCGGACTGGAAACGCTGCACGACGAGCTCGGCGCGAAGGGCTTCGAAGTGCTGGGCTTCCCGAGCAACGAGTTCGGCGGCCAGGAGCCGGGCAGCGCCGCGGAGATCCAGTCGTTCTGCACGAGCAAGTTCGGCGTGACGTTCCCGCTGTTCGAGAAGCTCGAGACCAAGCCCGGCGTCGGTCAGTCGCCGATCTACGCGTACCTCGGCGGCGCGACCGGCCAGACGCCGGCTTGGAACTTCGGCAAGTACCTGGTCGACAAGCAGGGCAAGGCGGTCGCCTACTACCCGAGCAAGGTCGCGCCGGAAGACGCGGAACTGCGCGCCGCGATCGAGCGCGAGCTCGCGCGCTAGCCCGCGCCGGCCCGCGCGGCGGCGCGAGTTGCCCGTAACTTCCGCGCAGCCAACGCTCGACGTTCGTGCAACCGCCCGTCGGGCGTCTTTGCGGCGCGCGCCGCATTGTCTTGCCCGCGCGAGCGCCATAGACTGCGCGCCCGCTTGCGCGCGCGACCGTTGCGCGACGCCGCCGGACCCGGAGCTTCCGCCCCCTTTTCGCTCGCTCGAGGAACAGTCAACGTGCAACACCGCGCGCTCGGAATGATCGAAACCAAGGGCCTCGTCGGCGCCATCGAGGCGGCCGATGCGATGGTCAAGGCCGCCAAGGTCGACCTGTTCGGCAAGGAGAAGGCGACCGCGGGGCTCGTGACGATGTACGTGTGGGGCGAGGTCGGCGCGGTCAAGGCCGCGACGGACGCCGGCGCCGCCGCCGCGCGCCGCGTCGGCGAGCTCGTCAGCGTGCACGTGATCCCGCGCCCGCACGAGCAGTTGAAGCGCATCCTCCCGGCGATGGCCGCGCCGAAGACGGCGCCCGCGGGCAAGGGCGGCTCGGGCGATTAGCGCGGCGCGCTGAGAGCGGCGCACGCGCGCGCCGCGGCTCGGCGAACCGCCGGACCCGAAAGGCCAATCCGTGCAGGGACTCGATCCCGATCTGCGCGCGCTCCAGGAAGTGCGCGACTGCGTCGATGCCGCGCACAAGGCGCAGCAAGTCATCGCGCATTGGTCGCAGACGCAAATCGACGGATTGTGCGCCGCCGTCGCGAAGGCCGGCACCGCCGCCGCCTACGAGCTCGCGCGACTCGCGGTCGAGGAGACCGGCATCGGCCGCGTCCACTACAAGGTGCTGAAGAACCTCTTCGGCTCCGAGGTGACGTGGGAGTCGATCAAGAACGAGAAGACGGTCGGCATCCTCACGCGCGACGAGCGCGCGGGCTCGATCGAGATCGCGACGCCGATCGGCGTCGTCGCGTGCATCATCCCGACGACGAATCCGACCTCGACGGCGCTGAACAACGCGCTGATCTCGCTGAAGGGCCGCAACGCGATCGTGATCAGCCCGCACCCGCGCGCGCGCCGCTGCATCGCGGAGACCGCCGAGGTGATGCGCCGCGCGATCGAGCGCGCGGGCGGGCCGCCCGAGCTCGTGCAGGTGCTGTCGAACCCGACGCTCGAGTCGACCGCGGCGCTGATGAAGCACCCGAAGATCGCGATCATCCTCGCGACCGGCGGCTCGGGGCTCGTGCAGGCGGCGTACAGCTCGGGCAAGCCCGCGTACGGCGTCGGTCCGGGCAACGTGCCCGTGTACATCGATCGCTCGGCCGACGTGAAGGACGCCGCGCGCTGGATCACGTCGAGCCAGAGCTTCGACAACGGCACGCTGTGCTGCTCCGAGCAGGCGCTCGTGCTCGATCGGCCGATCGCCGACGCGCTGCTCGCCGAGATGAAGCGCCTCGGCGCGCACGTGTGCTCGAAGGAAGAGACCGACAAGCTCGCGAAGTACTGCAATCGCCGCGGGCACATGAATCCCGACGTCGTCGGGCTCGATCCGTGGCGCGTCGCGGAGAACGCGGGCTTCAACGTGCCGCGCCACACGACGGTGCTGCTAGCGCACCAGGGCGGCGTCGGTCCCGATTGGCCGCTGTCGATCGAGATCCTCTGCCCGGTGCTGTCGGTGCACGTCGTCGACGAGTGGGAGGAAGGCTGCGAGGTCTCGCTCGCGATCCTGCGCTACGGCGGTCTCGGCCACACGATCGGCGTGTGGGCGCGCGACGAGAAGGTGCTGAACGCGTGGTACCTCGAGAAGCCCGCCAGCCGCATCGTCGTCAACGGGCCGACCAGCGAGGGCGCGGTCGGCTACTCGACCGGACTGATGCCGGCGATGAGCCTCGGCTGCGGTCCGCTCGCGGGCAACATCACCTCCGACAACATCTCCGCGCGCCACATGATCAACGTGAAGCGCGTCGGCCTGCGCAAGCGCGACTGGGAGGAGATCTACCGCAAGAACCACGAGCGCGCCGCCGCGTTCACCGGCGATCGCGCGCCGCGCGGTTCGGGATTGCCGGGCGATCCCGCGCTGTCGGGCGGCGCGAGCGCGCTGCCGAGCTCGAGCGCGTTCGCGCCGGAAGCGAAGTCCAATTGGTCGGGCAATGCGACGGTCGCCGGCGCGCCGCAGCGCGCGGCTCCCGCGCCGAGCGCTAGCTCGAGCGAGTCGAAGGTCGGCCCCGGCGCGAAGACGTGGCCGTCGCCGACGTTCACCGCGGATGCACGCGCCGCGCTCGCCGCGCCGACTGCGGTCATCGCGAAGCCCGCGGCTCCTCCGCCGGCACCGGCGCCGACACCTGGAAGCTCTCAAGGTCCGTACGTCGGCATGCTGCTCTCGCCGAGCGAGGTGCAGGGCATGCTCGCGCACGCGGGCGCCGGATGTCCGCTCGGCCCGTGCAAGGGCTGCGCGCACCACGAAGTCACCACCGGAGCGTGCAAGGCCTGAGACAGGTCCACCGCGCTCGGTCTCGAACTCCCCTCAATCTCGATAGGAACCCATGGACAGTCTGATCGCTCTCGGAATGGTCGAAACGAAGGGCATGGTCGGCGCGATCGAAGCGGCCGATGCGATGTGCAAGGCCGCGAAGGTCACCTTGCTCGGCAAGGAGCTCTCGGGCGGCGCGCTCGTCACCGTGATGGTGCGCGGCGAAGTCGGCGCGGTGAAGGCCGCGGTCGAGGCCGGCGCCGCCGCGGCGAAGCGCGTCGGCGAACTGATCTCCGTCCACGTGATCCCGCGGCCGGCCGTCGATCTCGACGGCTTCCTGCCGCCGATCCCCAAGGAAGACTAGGCCGGTCGGCGCGCGGCGCGCCACCTCCGAATGTCGACCCGTCCGATCGAGCTGCGCGGCGCGCTGGTCATCGACCAGATGCAGCCGCAGTTCGCCGCGATCATCGCGGCGAACGGCGACGGCTTCTTCCCCGTCGAGGGACAGGCCGCGTTCTGGCTCGAGGTGCGCCCCGGCATCGTGATCAACCGGTTGCTCGACGTCGCGCTGAAGTCGTGCGACGTCACGCCGGGCGCGCTCGTGACCGAGCGCTCATACGGCACCGTCGAGGTGCACTCGAGCGATCAGGGCCAGGTGCGCGAGGCGGCGCGCAAGATGCTCGCGGCCGCCGGAGTGTCGAGCGAGGACGGGCTCGCGCCGCACCTGATGACGGACGAGATCATCCGCAAGATCGATCCGCACCAGGCGATGATGATCAACAAGTCGCGCGCGGGGATGCTCGTGCTCGGGCACGACACGCTGTACACGCTCGAGGTGAATCCCGCGGTGTGGGTGCTGCTCGCGGCGAACGAGGCGGAGAAAGCGGCGCCGGTGCGCATCGTCGGCCTGGGTCACAACGGCGCGGTCGGGCGCTTGCGCCTCGCCGGCACCGATGCTGCGATCGAGCAGGCGGTCAAGGCCGTGCACCGCGCGCTCGCGAGCGTCAAGGGCCGCGCGAACCAAGGAGTCGACTAGTGTTTCTCGGTCGCGTGATCGGCGAGGTGTGGGCGACGAAGAAGATGGCCGACCTGAACGGCAAGCGCTTGCTCGTCGTCGAGCCGCTCGACGAGCGCCGCGACCCCGCGTCGCCGAAGGTGACGCCGGTGATCGCCGCCGATCCGCTCGGCGCGCGCTACGGCGAGCACGTCGTCGTCGCGTTCGGCAAGGCCGCGCGCGTCGCGTTCGGCGGCGACGGCGACTACGCGTTCGAGGCGGCGATCGTCGGCATCGTCGATCGCTTCGACGTGCCCGAGGCGCCCGCGACGTGGCACGCGACGACGCCGCCGGCCGTTCCGACCAAGGGGGCGCGCTGATGCTGCTCGGCACCGTCGTCGGTCAGGTCTGGGCGACCAAGAAGGAGCCCACGCTCCAAGGGCTGCGCCTGCTCGTGATCCAGCCGTTCACGACCGACGGCCGCGCGTCGGCGGAGACGCTGATCGCCGTCGATCCGATGGGCGCCGGCGTCGGCGAGCGCGTGCTCGTCGTGTTCGGTCGCGCGGCGCGACACACGATCGGCCGCGGGCACGACATCGGATTCCAGAGCGCGGTCGCCGCGATCCTCGACGGCGGTTCGCTGTGGGACGGCCGGGAGATCGAGCCGCACGTCGAGCTCGGCGCGGGCGCTGGACCCGCGGCTGAAGCGAAGAACACCCAGGGCGCGAAGCGCTCGGAGGCCTCGAAGCGATGAACAAGATGCAAGCTCAACCGAACGGGAACGGCGCGCTCGCGCGCGTCGACTTCAACCCCAATCTGCGCGACGACGTCGCGATGGGACCGTGCATCGGGTTGCTCGAGACCTGCTCGGTCGCGCGCGGCATCGAGGTCGCC
>SCVU01000451.1 GCA_004296785.1 Planctomycetota bacterium | reverse complement strand
TGGGACGGCCGCGCAGGCACGCTCGAGGAGCAGTCCGGCGGTCCGCTGACGCACCCGCGCGAGATGGGCTCGACGTGGCCGGCGATCCTCGGGTTCCTGAGCGGCGAACCGAGCTACGCGCAGGCGTTCCGCGAGTGTTACGCCGACGGCGTCACCGAGGCGAACGTGCGCGACGCGATCGCGACCTTCGAGCGCACGCTCGTCACGCCGGGCTCGCGCTTCGATCGCTACCTGACCGGCGACGAGCGCGCGATCACCGACGACGAGCGGCGCGGCTGGGAGACGTTCCAGGACATCGGCTGCATCACCTGCCACCAGGGGATCAACGTCGGCGGCAACCTGTTCCAGCGCTTCGGCATCGCCTCCGACTTCTTCGAGGACCGCGGGCGCGTCACCGAGAGCGATCTCGGCCGCTTCGCGCAGACGCAGCGCCGCTCGGACGCGTTCAAGTTCAAGGTCCCCGCGCTGCGCAACGTCGCGCAGACGGCGCCCTACTTCCACGACGGCTCCGTGCCCACGCTGGAGGCGGCGATCCGGATCATGGCGCAGTACCAGCTCGGCCAGCGCATCTCCGACGAGGAGGTGCGGCTGATCGCCGCGTTCCTGGGCACGCTCGACGCCGACCTGCCCGCGGGTGAGGAGCGCTGAACGTGCCCGTGCTCATGCGCTCGAAGGACGTGCTGATCCTCGTGGCCGGAGCGGTCGTGCTCGCGCTGCTCCTGTGCGTGCGCGCGGTCGACGGCGCGGCCCACGTCGAGGTCGTCAGCGCGTTCCAGGGGATGCAGGCGCAGGAGGCGCGCCGCGACGACGAGCTGCTGTCGCTGCGCTACGGCCTCAGCATGAACTACGACGGGCTGCGCGCGATCGAGGGCGAGCTGCTGGCGCTGCGCGCGAAGCTCGGCGCGGCGCCGCGCCTCGTGCACGCGGACGCGGACTCGGAGCTCGTCGGCGCCCTCGCGGCGCTGGACGCGGATCTGTCCGAGCGCGCGCGGCGCATCGAGGACTTCGTGTCCGGCAGCGCGATGTTGAACAACGCGCTGCGCGGCCTGCCGAAGGTCGTCGAGCAGGTCGGCGCGAGCGATCTCGCGGCACACGTCACGCTGGCGGCCGATCTGGAGCGCCTCGTCGGCCACGCGTTCCGCTGCAGCCTGAGCGGCGAGCAGCACGTGCGCGCGGAGGCAGGCGCGCTCGTCGAGCAGCTGCGCGCGGTCGCGCCGCAGCTCGATGCGGCGGTGCGCGACAAGGTGCAGACCGCGCTGTTCCTCGCCGAGACGGTCGTCGCCGGGCAGGAATCGGTCGACAGCGAGCTGCGCACGCTGCTCGAGATCGACGCGGTCGGCCGCATCGACGCCGCGGCGCGCGCCTACCTCGACGCGCACGCGCGGATCGACGAGCGCGTGCGCGACACGCGCTGGGTGCTGTTCGCGTCCTGCCTCGCGCTGCTCGCCTACGCGCTGCACAAGCACCTCGACGTCCGGCGCCTCAACGCATCGATCGAGCGCAAGGTCGTCGAGCGCACGGCCGAGCTGGCCGCGAGCCGCGAGCAGTACCGCGCGCTCGTCGAGACCACGCAGGCGATCCCGTGGCAGTGGGACGACGAGACGCGCCGTTTCACGTACGTCGGGCCGCAGGCCGTGGCGCTGCTCGGCTTCCCGAGCTCCGCGTGGCTCGAGCCGGCGTTCTGGGAGCAACGCGGCCATCCCGAGGACCGCGCCGCGGTGCGGCAGCGCTGGGAAATGCTGCGCGAGACGGGCCGCGACGTCGAACTCGAGTTCCGGATGCGGCGCGCGGACGGCGCGTGGGTCTGGCTGCGCAGCATCGTCAGCAGCGCGCGCGTCGGCGGCAATCCGGCGCACCTGCAGGGATTCATGCTCGACATCACCGAGCGCCGGCGCATCGAGTTCGAACTGCAGCAGGCGCAGAAGCTCGAGTCGGTCGGACGCCTCGCCTCCGGCGTCGCGCACGAGATCAACACGCCGGTGCAGTTCGTCAGCGACAGCGTGCACTTCCTGCGCGACGCGGCGCAGGACCTGTTCGGACTGCTCGAGAAGCAGCGCGCGCTCAGCCAGGCGGTCGCCGAAGGGCGCGCCGCCGACGAGCTCGCCGAGGTCGCACGCGCGGTCGCCCTGGCCGAGCAGGCGGCCGACGTCGAATACCTCGTCGACAACGTGCCGAAGGCGTTCGAGCGCTCGCTCGACGGCCTCGATCGCGTCGCGACGATCGTGCGCTCGATGAAGGCGTTCGCGCACCCCGACCAGAGCGAGATGACGCTCGTCGACATCAACAAGGCGATCGAGAGCACGCTCGTGATCGCGCGCAACGAGTACAAGTACGTCGCCGACGTCCGCACCGAGTTCGGCGACATCCCGCTGGTGACCTGTCACGGCGGCGACATCAACCAGGCGGTGCTCAACATCGTCGTCAACGCCGCGCACGCGATCGGCGACGTCGTGCAGGGCACCGACTGCAGAGGCCTGATCCGCGTGCTCACGCGCTGCGACGGCGAGTGCGTCGAGATCGCGATCTCCGACACCGGCGCCGGCATCCCCGAGGACGTCCGCGCGCGCATCTTCGATCCGTTCTTCACGACCAAGCCGCTCGGCAAGGGCACCGGTCAGGGCCTGGCGATCGCGCGCTCGGTCGTCGTCGACAAGCACAAGGGCGAGATCCGCGTCGATACCGAGGCCGGCAAGGGCACGACGTTCACGCTGCGCGTGCCCGTGCATCCGCCGGTCGCAGCCAAGCTCGCCGCATGAAGCGCATCCTCTTCGTCGACGACGAGCAGCCGATCCTCGACGGCCTGCAGAACCTGCTGCGCAAGCAGCGCAACGAGTGGCAGATGGTCTTCGCGCTCGGCTCGCAGCGCGGGCTGGAGGAGCTCGCGAAGGCCCCGTTCGACGTCGTCGTCTCCGACATGCGGATGCCCGGCATGGACGGCGCGGCGTTCCTGGCGCGCGTGCGAGACCTGCATCCGGCGACCGCGCGCGTCGTGCTCTCGGGTCACGCCGAACCACAGCTCTTGATGCGCGTGATCCCCGTCGCGCACCAGTTCCTCAGCAAGCCGTGCGATGCGGCGCTGTTGAAGGCGGTCGTCGAGCGCACCTGCGCGCTGCAGCAGCACCTCGGCAACGCGGCGATCCGCACGCTCGTCGGCAAGGTCGACACGCTGCCGTCGGTGCCGGAGATCTACCAGCGGCTGACCGCGGTGCTGCACGCGCCCGGCGCGGGAGTGCCCGAGGTCGCGGACGTCATCGAGCAGGACCCCGCGATGAGCCTCAAGCTGCTGCAGCTCGTCAACTCGGCGTTCTTCGGCCTGCCGCTGCGCATCGGCACGGTGCGCCAGGCGGTCGGCTACCTCGGCACCGAGCTGATCGAGGGTCTCGTGCTGACCGCGCACATCTTCACGAGCGAGCGCTCCCAGGGAGCCGACGCGCTCTCGTACAGGCGGCTGCAGGAATCCTCGCTGCTCACCGCGAAGCTCGCGCGCAGCTTCCTCGGCAAGCGGCCCTGCGCGGGCGACGCGTTCACCGCGGGGCTGCTGCGCGACATCGGCAGCGCGGTGCTGCTGCGCTGCCTGCCCGGCGAGTACGAGCAGATCCGCGCGCTCGCGGCACAGCGCGGCGTCGCGCCGCACGTCGTCGAGCGCGAAGTGCTCGGCGTCACGCACGCCGAGATCGGCGCCTACCTGCTCGGCATGTGGGGCCTGCCGTTCGAGACGATGGAGATCGTCTGCCACCACCACACGCCGTCGCGCGCGGTCGGCGGCAAGCTCGAGGTCCTCGCTGCCGTACACGCGGCGGACGTGCTCGCCGAGCGCGCCTTCGAACGCGGCGAGCGCGCGCTCGAACCGGCGCTCGACCTCGCGTTCCTCGAGCGCAGCGGTTGCGCAGGCGAGCTGCCCGCCTGGCGCGAACAGGCGCGCTGCGCGATCCAGGAGGCTGCGTAGCCCGATGAACCAGCCGCCCCCCACGCCCGCGGCCGCGAGCGCGGCGCTCGCGCCGAAGGTCCACGTGCTGTGCGTCGACGACGAGCCGGCCGTGCTCGACGGACTCGCGCTGCACCTGCGCCGGCGCTGCACGGTCCACCTCGCCGCGAGCGCGGCGGCCGGGCTCGTGCTGTTGCGCCGCGAGCCGCAGATCGCGGTCGTGATCTCCGACATGCGGATGCCCGGCATGGACGGCGCCGCTTTCCTCGCGCAGGCGCGCGTGATCGCGCCGGCCGCGGTGCGCATCCTGCTGACGGGTCAGGCCGAGCTGAGCTCCGCGGTGACGGCCGTCAACGAGGGCCAGCTGTTCCGCTTCCTGACCAAGCCCTGCCCGCCGCCCGCCCTGCTCGCGACGGTCGAAGCGGCAGCCGAGCAGCACCGGCTGATCACGGCCGAGAAGGTGCTGCTCGAGCAGACGCTGCGCGGCAGCGTGCAGGCGCTGACCGACGTGCTCGCGCTGACGAATCCCGCGTGCTTCGGACGTGCGACGCGCATCCGCCAGATCGTCGGCGAGCTCACCGCCGGCCTCGCGCTGCCGGACGCGTGGCAGGTCGAGATGGCGGCGATGCTGTCGCAGCTCGGCGGCATCATCCTGCCGCCGGAGACGGCCGAGCGCGTGTGCAACGGACAGCAGCTGTCGGACGACGAGTCGCGCATGCTCGCGCGCGTGCCGGAGGTCACCGAGCAGCTGCTCGCGAAGATCCCGCGCCTGGAGGGCGTGCGCGCGATCCTCGCCGCGCAGAGCGGATCCGTCCACGGCGGACGCGCGGGGCGACCGGCGCCGAAGGAGCTCGCGCCGGCCGCGCGCGTGCTCGCGCTGGCGACGGACTTCGACGACCTCGAGATCCAGGGGCATCCCGGCGAGATGGCGATCTCGATCCTGCGCGGCCGCAAGGACCAGTACGACGCCGCCGCGCTCGATGCGCTCGATGCGGCGCGCGGCGGCAGCGCTCGGCAGGTCGTGCGCGAGGTGCCCGTGGCCGGCCTGCGCGTCGGCATGGTGCTCGCCGACGATCTGCGGCTGCTCGACGGCGCGCTGATCCTCGCGCGCGGCTACGAGATCACGGTCAGCAGTCTCGTGCGACTGCGCAACTTCGAGAAGCGCGTGCGCGAGCCGGTGCGCGTGCAGCTGCCGCCGCCGCAAGCGCAGTCCGCGCCGACGGCGCACCCGCACGCGGCCTAGCGCCGCTCGCGCGAGCCGGTCGCGCGCCGCGCGCTCAGAGCGTCTCGCGCAGCACTTCCTCGATCGTCGTGCGCCCGTCGCGGATCGCCTCGATCCCGCTCTTGCGCAGCGTGCGCATGCCGGAGGCCACCGCGATCTCGCGCAGCCGCGCCGCCGACTCCCCCGCCAGCACCGCCGCGCGCGTGCGCTCGTCGACGCGCAGCACTTCGTAGATCGCGGTGCGGCCCTTGTACCCGGTGTGGAAGCACTGCTCGCAGCCCTTGCCGTACGCGAGGCGCGCGCCGCGCAGCAGCGGCGCTTCGTTGCCGAGCTCCATCAACAGCTCCTCGTCGGGCTCGAACTCCGCGCGGCAGTTCGAGCACACGCGCCGCACGAGCCGCTGCGCGATGATCGCCTCGAGCGTCGCCGTGATCAGGAACGGCTCGACGGCGAGGTCGAGCAGCCGCGTGACCGCGCTCGGCGCGTCGTTCGTGTGCACGGTCGCGAACACCGTGTGGCCGGTCAGCGAGGCCTCGACCGCGACCGCGGCGGTCTCCTTGTCGCGGATCTCGCCGACCAGGATCTTGTCGGGGTCCTGGCGCAGCGCGGTGCGCAGCACGCGCGCGTAGCTGACGCCGATCTCGTCGTTGATCGGCACCTGCACGAGCCCCTCGATGTCGTACTCGACCGGGTCCTCGACGGTGATGATCTTGATCGACGGGTCGTTGGCCGCGTTGAGCATCGCGTACAGCGTCGTCGTCTTGCCCGAACCCGTCGGCCCGGTGACGAGCACGATGCCGTGCGGCAACTGCGTCAGCTCGTAGAGCAGCTCGCTCTCGACCTTCGACAGCCCGAGGTTCGCGAGGTCGAGCGAGACGGCCGAGCGGTCGAGCACGCGCAGCACCGCGCCTTCGCCGGAGATGCCGGGCAGCGTCGCGACGCGCAGGTCGACCGGGCGGCTGTCGATCGAGAGCTGGATGCGCCCGTCCTGCGGCAGCTTGGTCTCGGCGATGTCGAGGTCGCTCATCACCTTGATGCGCGCGACCAGCGCGGGCGCGAGGTGCGCGGGCGGAGACTCGATCTCGTAGAGCGCGCCGTCGACGCGATACCGGATGCGCAGCTCGTTCGGGAACACTTCGAAGTGCACGTCGGACGCGCGGTCGCGGATCGCGCGGTGCAGGATCGAGTTCAACAAGCGCACGACCGGCGCGCTCTGCGCGGCCTGCTTCGCATCGGCGTCCTTCACGGCGCCCGCGGCCTGCGCGATCGCCGCCGCGAGCGACTGCTCCTCGCCGTAGGCCTCGCGCACGCGCTTGCGCAACAGCTCGGCGTCGGCGAGCCGGCCTTCGATCTCGAGACCGGTCGAGAAACGCAGATCCTCGAGCAGCGACACGTTGAGCGGATCGCCGATCGCGACGACGAGCTTGCCGCCGGCGAGTTCGAGCGGCAGCACGCCGAACGCGTGCGCGAGCGTCGCGTCGACGCGCTCGAGCGCCGCCGGCTGCGGCTTGGCGAACTCCAAGTCGACGGATTCGAGGCCCGCCTGTTCGGCCAGCGCCGCCGCGAGGTCCTTCGCGCTGCACGAGCCGAGCGCGACGAAGTGCTGGCCGATCAGACCGCCGTGCTTGCGCTGCTCGGCGAGCGCCGCCTGCACCTGCGACTCCTTGAGCGCGCCGCGGCGCTTCAGGATCTGCCCGACGAGCTCGCGCGCACCGCGCGGCGCGGGTTTCGGGGCGGGCTTCGCGGCGGCCTTCGGCGCCGGCGCGCCGGCGCCAGGAGTCGGCGCGGGGCTCACGCCAGGCGCGCCTCGAGATCGCGCGGATCCTGCGCCGCGTCGAGCGCGACGTCCTTCGCGATCACGCCGCGGCGCAGCAGATCGAGCAGGTGGTCGTCGAGCGTGATCATGCCGAAGCGCCGCGAGGTCTGGATCGTCGACTGGATCTTGTTCGTCTCGTTCTTGCGGATCAGGTTGCCGATCGCGGCGTTCATCAGCATCACCTCGAACGCGGCCACGCGGCCCTTCTTGTCGATGCGCGGCAACAGCACCTGGCTGACCACGGCGAGTACGCTGACCGAAAGCTGCGCGCGGATCTGCTCCTGCTGGTTCGCGGGGAACGCGTCGATCATCCGGTCGACGGTGCGCGCGCTGCCGGTCGTGTGCAGCGTGCCGAACACGAGGTGGCCGGTCTCGGCGGCCGTGATCGCCGCAGAGATCGTCGCGAGGTCGCGCATTTCGCCGACCAGCACGACGTCGGGGTCCTGGCGCAGCGCGCGGCGGATCGCCTCGGGGAAATCCGGCACGTCGATGCCGAGCTCGCGCTGCGTGACGAGCCCCTTCTTGTGCGCGTGGAAGTACTCGATCGGATCCTCGATCGTGATGATGTGCGCGTCCTCGTGCGTGTTGATCCAGTCGAGCATCGTCGCGAGCGTCGTCGTCTTGCCCGAGCCGGTCGGCCCGGTGACGAGGATCAGCCCGCGCGGCCGGCGCAGCAGCTCCTTCACGCTCTCGGGCAGGCCGATCTCCTCGAACGACAACAGCTTCGACGGGATCAGGCGCAGCACGGCCGAGTGCCGTCCGCGCTGGCGCAGCACGCTGACGCGGAAGCGATTGCCCGACGCGTGCGCGACGCCGAAGTCGGTCGTGCCGACGCGCTCGACCTCGGCCCATTGCGCTTCGCTGCACAGCTCGCGGCAAAGCAACTGCGCCGCGGCGTCGTCGAGCACCGGCGCGTCGAGCGGCACGAGCGCGCCGTTGACGCGCAGCACCGGCGGCCGCCCGGGATTCAGGTGCAGGTCGGAGGCTCCGCGCTGGATCGCCTCGGCCATCAACTCGCACGATCGGCTCATGCTGGCTCCTGTTCCGCGTCCGCGCCGCCGCGCGCGCCGCCGTCGGGATGCTCTTCGGCCGCGCGCGTCACGCGCAGCACCTCGGCGATGCTGGTCAGCCCGTCGGCGACCTTCTGCTGCCCGTCCTCGAGCAGGAGCCGCAGCTTGCCCTCGGCGCGCGCGTGCGCGCGCAGCTGCACGAGCGGCGCGCCGCGGAAGATCAGGTCGCGCGCGCCGGAGTCGAGCTCGAACAGCTCGAACAGCCCGAGGCGACCGCGGTAGCCGTGGCCGTCGCAGGCGCGGCAGCCGCGCGCGCGCTTGAGCTTGCGCCCGGCGAAGCGCTTCGGATCGGCGGCCAGCGCGGCGAGCTCGCCCGGGTGCGGCTCGTACTCTTGCGCGCACTCGGTGCACAGCTTGCGCACGAGCCGCTGTGCGACGACCGCCTGGACGGCGGTCGACACGAGGAACGGCGCGACGCCGATGTCGACGAGGCGCGTGATCGCGCTCGGCGCGTCGTTCGTGTGCAGCGTCGAGAACACGAGGTGGCCGGTGAGCGCGGCCTGGATCGCGACCTCGGCCGTCTCCTTGTCGCGGATCTCGCCGACCAGGATCACGTTCGGCGCCGCGCGCAGCATCGCCTTCAGGATCCGCGCGAACGACAGGCCGATGCGCGGGTTGACCTGCACCTGGTTGATGCCGGCGATGTGGTACTCGACCGGATCCTCGGCCGTGATGATCTTCACGTCGGGCCGGTTGATCTCGCTGAGCGCCGCGTACAGCGTCGTCGTCTTGCCCGAACCGGTCGGCCCGGTGACGAGCACGATGCCGTGCGGCCGGCGGATCATCCGCTTGAACCACGCGTGGTTCTCGGCGCCGAAGCCGAGCTCGGCCAGGCCGATCAGGTTGCGCGTGCGGTCGAGCAGGCGCATCACGATCGATTCGCCGTGGTTCGACGGCAGGATCGAGCAGCGCACGTCGATCGCGCGGCCGCCCATCTCGAGCTCGATGCGCCCGTCCTGCGGCTTGCGTTTCTCGGCGATGTCCATCGACGCCATGATCTTCAGGCGGCTCGTCACCGGCGCGGCGAGGTGCAGCGGGTGCTCGGCGACCTCGCGCAGCATGCCGTCGATGCGAAAGCGCACGCGCAGCCGCCCCGCCTGCGGCTCGACGTGCACGTCGGAGGCGCGCGCGTCGAGCGCGTCCTGCAGCATGCGCGCGACCAGGCGGATGATCGGCGCCTCGTCGACGTTCGCGTCGCGCTCGACCTTCGCGCCGGCGGCCACCGCCTCCTCGGCGCTCTGCCCGTGCAGCGCGGCCAGCGCGCGCGCGAGCGGTCCGGGTGCCGCGAGCGCGCAACCGACGTCGCCGCCGAGCACGAACGCGAGCTGCTCGACGAACAGCCGCTTGTGCGGATCGTCGATCGCGACGACGAGCTTGCCGTTCTTCTCGGCCACCGGCACCAGGCCCTGCTCGAGCGCGAGCTCGCGCGGCACGCGCGCGGCGAGCGCGGCCGGCGGCTTGCCCTTGGCGAGGTCGACGAACGGCAGGCCCGCTTCCTTGGCGAGCGCGCGGTACACGCTGGTCTCGTCGAGGTAGCCGTTCTTGACCAGCACGTCGGCGAGCGCGGTGCCGCGGTTGCGCTGCAGCGCCTGCGCTTCGCGCATCCGCTCGGGCTCGATCTGGCCGCTCTCGACGAGGATCTCGGCGAGCGTGCTCATGCAGCGGGCGGCGCGGGGACGGGGGGACGCACGAAGTGAAAACGCTTCCGGCTCCCCGCGCGATGCGAGGAGCCGGAAGAGAGTAGCAGTCCGACGCGCGCGAGTTGACACCCGCGCGGCTCGGCCGCGGCGCGCTCGCCTTACTTGATCGGCGGCTGCGCGCCCGCGGCGGGCGCGACCGGCGGCGTCACGATCGGCGCCGCGCCGGGGCGGCACACGCCGGTGAAGCGCACTTCGACCTTCGGCTTGGTCGGGTGGCCGGTCTCGATCGTCAGCGTGCCCATGAAGTTGCCGTTGAGCGTCTCCGGCATGCCGGTGCAGACGAGCTCGACGTCGTAGGCCTTGCCTTCCATCCCCGCGATCGGCTTGACCGTGCGCGTGATGTAGTCGTCGTACTCGAACGGCTCGCCCTTCAGGTTCGTCAGCGACAGCTTCGGCGCCGGCAGTTGGAACGCCGGGTCGTTGCAGCTGATGCGCAGCGTGCGCGACGAGGCCTGGCCCGGGCGCAGCATCCCGTACGAGACGAACATCGGCTCGCACGTGACCATGCCCTTGACCTGCGCCATCACCATGAACTGCGTCTCGTGCATCGTCGGCTTGCCGTCGGCGGCCGGCGCCGCGCCGGGCAGCGGCTGGTCGGTGAGCAGGCGGATGTTGCGGTTGAACGTGCCTTCCGGAACGCCGGGGCCGAGCGTGACGTGCACGTCCCACTCGGGCGCGCCGCTCACCGCGTCGCCGCCGCGCGGCGTGCACTGGATCTTGAGCTCGGGCGCGACGTCCGGCGCCGGCGCGAGCTTGAACTTCGGCACCATCGTGCTCTTGACGGTGACGTGGCCCTCGCGCACGTCGGTCGTCGCCATGCTCTCGAGGTTCAGGTAGGTCGGCTCGACGTTGAGGAACGTCTTGACGTTCGCCTTGAACAGCAGGTTGATCACGGTGCGCGGGTCGTTGCAGTACAGGCTGACCTGACCGTGCGCCTGGTCGCGTTTGCCCTGCGTGTTGAAGTGGATCGACACCTCGAACTCCTGGTTCGGGCGGATCGCCGCGCCGAGCGAGTACGGCGTGCGGTTGCCGCCGTCGTCGACGACGCTCGTCGCCGCGTGCGTGCAGCCGCACGACGGCTTGATCTGGCTGATGATCAGGTCGCCTTCGCCGCCGTTCTTCAGGCGGAACGTGTGGTCCGCGGTCTGGCCCTGGATCAGCTCGCCGAAATCCTTCTCCCCGTCGAGCCAGACGACGCTCGGCGCCGGCCCGTTCTGCGGCGGCGGCGTCGCGACCGTGCCGAAGCCCGGCTGCGCCGGCGCGCCGTGGTCGTGGCCGTGCCCGTCATCCGGCGAGTGCACCGCGAGCGGCGCGGGCTGGCTCGGCAGCGCCGCGGGAGCGATCGACGGAGCCGTTCCCGGAGCCGCGGCCTGCACGGCCGGCGTGGTCGGGTGCAGCTTCGTTAGGTCGACGCCGGTCTGGAGCCGCTGCGGGCGCGCGGCCTGAGCCGCCGCGCCGAGCGCGAGCACGCCCGCCGCGCAGCCGACGAGCACGAGGGAACGCAGACGATGGGAAGGGATCATGGGAGACTCTTTTTCGGTCCGGTCGGGGGTTGCGATCCGATCGCGACGAGCGAGGCAATCATAGCGCCGGGCACGCTGCCCGCACCACGACGTCCCCTGCGCGCACTACGACGGGCGAGCGGCACCCGTTGGCGCGGGCTGCGCCACTGCGTCGACGATCGGCAATCCGTTGCAAGGGAGTCGAGCCGCCGTACCCTGTTCCCCATGCTGGCCCCCCCGCGAGCGCGCGCGCTGCCGTCGCTTGCGGCCGCGGCCCTGGTCGCCGCCGCGCTCGCGAGCTGCCGCACGGCGCCGACGAAAGAGGACTGGATCGCGGTCGGGTTCCGCAGCCCGCGCCAGGCGTTCCACACGTTCCAGACCGCGCTCGCCGCCGATGCGCCGGCGCTCGAGTACCGCTGCCTGACCTCGCAGTTTCGCCGCGGCGCGAGCCAGCTCGCCTACCGCGAGGTGCGCGAGCAACTGCTGCGCGAGCAGCCGTACCTGCGCCGCGTCGCCGACGCGAAGATCGTCTCGGAGCAGCGCGTGTCGAGCGACCGCGTGCGCCTGCGCGCGCGCATCGACACGCTCTTCGTCGACGTCGACTTCGAAGTCGAGCTCGCGGCGAGCGGCTTCGCGGAGGTGTGGGGCGAGGAGCAGCTGTTGTGGGACGAGGCGCGCTCCGCCGCGCCGCTGGCGGGTGCGTTCGGCGCGCCGCCGCAGCCGACCGCCGCGCGCATCCAGCTCGACCCCGGCGCACAGTTCGATCCGCGCGCGGCGACCGAGCTGCGCGTCGGAACCGAGTGGCGCATCGACGCGATCCGCGCGCTGGAATCGGACTAGCCATGCCGAAGCAACGCAAGACCCGGGCGCGGCCCGTCGCGCGGCGCGTGTACTCGTTCGAGCAGGGCGCGGCGGATGGCCACCGCGGCATGAAGGAGCTGCTCGGCGGCAAGGGCGCGAACCTCGCCGAGATGTGCAACCTCGGCCTGCCCGTGCCGCCGGGCTTCACGATCTCGACCGAGGTGTGCAGCGCGTATTACGAGCACGGCAAGCGCTTCCCGGCCGGGCTCGAGCAGGAAGTCGAGCGCGCGCTCGCGCGCCTGGAGCGCGCGACGGGCAAGGGCTTCGGCTCGCGCGACAACCCGCTGCTCGTGTCGGTGCGCTCGGGCGCGCGCGTCTCGATGCCCGGGATGATGGACACGGTGCTCAACCTCGGGTTGAACGACGCCACCGCGGCCGCGCTCGCGAAGCGCTCGGGCAATCCGCGCTTCGCGTTCGACGCGTACCGGCGCTTCGTGCAGATGTACGGCGACGTCGTGCTCGGCATCAAGCCCGCCTCGAGCATGGAGCGCGATCCGTTCGACGTCGTGCTCGACGAGCTCGAGCTCGCGCGCGGCTCGCAGCACGGCAAGGGACTCTCCGCCGACGACTTCGCCGGCCTCGTCGCGGCGTTCAAGGCGATCGTGCGCGAGCGCACCGGCCGCCCGTTCCCCGAGGACCCGCGCGAGCAGCTGTGGGGCGCGATCGGCGCGGTGTTCGGCTCGTGGCAGAACGAGCGCGCGATCGCGTACCGCGCGCTCAACAACATCCCGTCGAGCTGGGGCACCGCGGTCAACATCGTCGCGATGGTCTTCGGCAACCTCGGCGCAAGCTCGGGCACCGGCGTCGCGTTCACGCGCGACCCGTCGACCGGCGAGAAGCGCTTCTACGGCGAGTATCTGATCGACGCGCAGGGCGAGGACGTCGTCGCGGGCCTGCGCACGCCGCAGCCGATCGCGACGCTCGAGAAGGCGCTGCCGAAGGCGTGGAAGGAGCTGCTCGCGATCCAGGCGCGCCTGGAGCGGCACTACCGCGACATGCAGGACATCGAGTTCACGATCGAGGACGGCAAGCTGTACATGCTGCAGTGCCGCACCGGCAAGCGCACCGGCTTCGCGGCGGTGCGCATCGCGGTCGAGATGGTGCGCGAGAAGCGCATCAGCAGCGACGAAGCGCTGCTGCGCATCGATCCCGACTCGCTGAACCAGCTGCTGCAGCCGGTCTTCGTGCCCGCCGAGCTCGCGGCCGCGCGCGGCGCGGGCCGGCGGCTGACGCGCGGGCTCAACGCGGGCCCCGGCGCGGCGTCGGGCCGCATCGTCTACAGCGCGCGCGACGCCGAGCACCGCGCCGCGGCCGGCGAGCGCGTCGTGCTCGTGCGCATCGAGACGTCGCCCGAGGACATCCGCGGCATGCAGGCCGCGGTCGGGATCCTGACCTCGCGCGGCGGCATGACGAGCCACGCGGCGCTCGTCGCGCGGCAGATGGGCAAGGTCTGCGTCGCCGGCGCGGGCGAGCTCGACATCCACTACGGCGATCGCGTCGTCGCGGTCGACGGCCAGCGCCTGCACGAGGGCGACTGGATCAGCCTCGACGGTTCGAACGGCGACGTGTACGCGGGCCAGATCGCGACGCAGCCGTCGCCGGTCGCGGCGGCGCTGCTGCTCGACGACAAGGCCGCGCAGCGCTCGCCGCTGTACAAGTCGTTCGCGCAGATCCTGGCCTGGGCCGACCGCGCGCGTACGCTGCGCGTGCGCACGAACGCCGACCAGCCCGACCAGTGCACGGTCGCGGTCGCGTTCGGCGCCGAGGGCATCGGCCTGTGCCGCACCGAGCACATGTTCTTCGAGGGCGACAAGATCACGCCGATGCGCGAGATGATCTTGTCGGAGAGCACAGCCGAGCGCGAGCGCGCGCT
>SCVU01000450.1 GCA_004296785.1 Planctomycetota bacterium | reverse complement strand
CGCTCGGCGCGCCGCTCGGCTTCACGGACGCGCAGCGCTGCGTGTGGCGCGTGTTCCGCGACGCGTCGATGCTGCTCGCGAGCCTGTCGCCCGTCGTGTTCTTCCTCGCGCGCGCCGCGCGCGCGACCGACGACGGCCGCCTCGGCGAGTACGACGCGTTCCTCGCGCTGAACATGGCCTTCGTCGCCGCCGCCGGTGCGATCGCGCTGCTGCGCCAGGCGCGCGCACTGTTCGAGCGGCACGCGCTGGCGCGCGCGCGCGCGGTCGCGCTGGTCGCCGCGTGGCTCGCGCTCTCGTCGTTCGTCGGCGGGCAGGCCGCGTTCTTCATGCGGCCGTTCTTCGGGTTCCCCGCGACGCGCGGCAACGTGCCGCCGTGGTTCCTCGGCAGCACGCCGGACGTGCGCGGCGCGACCAATTTCTACGAGGCGGTCGCGCAGTCGCTGCGCCGGCCGGACGTCGAGCGCTGGCCGTGGGAGCGGTACTAGTCGCGCCGGTTCAGCGCACGTCGACCACCGCGCTCGCCGCGCGCGCCTTGTCGCCTTGCCACGCGACGCGCACCTTGCCGGCGCCGCGCACGAACCAGCGCACGCGCACTTCGCCGCGCCCGCCGATCCCGCGCTCCGACAGCAGGCGCGCCGGCTCGCGCTCCGCGAGCTCGATCCGCTCCGGCCGGAACCGATCGCTGCGGAAGCCTCCCGCGAACACGCCGACCGGCGCCGCCGAGCCCGCGGGCGCGGGCCGACCCGCGCCGTCGAGCGCGTCGATCGTGAACAGATCCGGCTGACCGATCTTCATGCTCGCCGCGCGCGCCGTCCGCGTCGGGATCGCGCGCGCGTTCTCGAACACGACGTCGATCGCGCGCACGCCCGCGCCGAGATCGACGACTTCGGTCTTCGCGACGCGCACGATCGGCATCGCCTCGGCGTGCTTCAGGCAGAACAGCGCGTTGCGGTGCACCATCTCCTCGATCAGGAACGTCGGCGGCACGCGCCCGACGTCCTTCTTGAACCCGCCGAGCTCGACCGCGCCGTACAGCGGGTGCTCGTACGCGTGCCAGTCGACGTAGCCCGCGCCCATCAGCAGGGCGTCGTTGAAGAAGTGATCGCCCTTGCGCCCCTCGGGCACGAGCGCGGTCTTCGAGGAGTCGGGGTACTGCTGCGCGTCGTTCCACAGCTCGTTCGTGAACGAGATCACGCCGAGTCCTTCGTAGCCCCACGTCGCGAAGCCGCCGAAGACCGAGTACAGATCCTTCCAGATGATCATGTAGCGGTAGAACGGCAGCATCCGCTCGCCGTCGCGACCGAGCTCGTCGAACACGCGCAGGTCCTCGCGCGCGTACTCGCCGAAGATCTCCGCGCCCGGCCCGCGCAGGATCATCCCGCCGGCGTTGTGGAACGACTGCAGCGCCGCGAGGTTCGGCTTCGCGAGCAGGAACTCGGCGATCGCGCGCGTCTCGGGCCAGTACAGCGGGTACGGCCCGGCGCCGTTCTGCACGTGCTCGGGCATCCACATCGACGGATCCGAGCGGTTCATGTCGTAGCCGCCGACGTCGTCCTCGTTCGCACGGCCGTCGCCGTCGTCGTCCTTGCCCTCCTCGCCGAGCAGGATCCAGTCGCCCCTCCTGATCTCCCCGTTTCCGCGGTCATTCGGCGGCACCGGCACGAGCAGCCGCGGATCGTCGGGGTCGAGCCGATGCGTGCCCGCGCCCGGCACGTGCTTGCGCATCTGCACGATGTGCCCGTCGCCGTCGAGATCGTCCGACGGATCCTCGTCGTAGCGCCCGTCGCCGTCGTCGTCGTACGGCTTGCGGCCGGTGCGCGACGAACTCGCGTCGTGCGCGTCGCGGAACCAGGCCGAGCGGCCGTCGGGGTTGACGGTCGGCATCAGGTACAGCGCGCGCTGGTCGACGAGCTCGTCGACGCGCGCGTTGTGCCCGTGGTTCTCGAGCAGGTACCACGCGGTGTACAGCACCGCCTCGCCGCCCTGCACCTCGTTGCCGTGCACGTTGGCGTCGATCCACATCGCCGGCTTCTCCGTGTCCGCGCCGGTCGCGCTGTTCGTCAGCACGTACACGCGCAGCTCGCGGCCCTCGGTCGAGCGGCCGATGACCTGCTTCGAGAGCAGCGCCGGGTACTGCGCGGCGAGTCGGTCGAACAGCGCGTACAGCGCGTCGGTGTCGTACAGGCGGTTCCACGCGATCTCCACTTTCGGCGCGTGGTTCGCCGGCAGGCCGGGGAAGCCGTCGGAGGTCTGCGCAAGCGCGGCGCCCGACAGGAACAGCATTGCGGCGGCGTGTCTCACGGCTTCACCTCCACGGACGCGGTCGCCGCGCCGGCGTTGTCGCTGTCGACGCGCAGTTCGATGCGCCCCGGTCGATCGCACACGACGAGCCAGCGCAGCTCGCGCCGGCCCAGCCCATCGAGATCGCGGATCAGCGTCTGCGGCTGTCCGCCGACGAGCTTCGCACCCGCGGGCAGCACGAGCAGCGCCTTCAGCGGCCGCGAGACCTCCGCGCGGCGCGCCGCGCGGTTCGCGGCGGGCAAGAGCGCCTCGTTGACGACGACCGCTTCGATCTCGAGGAGGCCGGCGCCCTGCGCGCGCGCTTCGAACTTCTCGATCGCGATGCGCGGCAGATCCGCTCCGAGCGAGAGCAGGAACTCGAGCTCCTTCGCCGCGATCGCGCTCCACGCGGCGGTCGGCGGCTCGCTGCGCGCGAACGGCGCGAAACCGCCGATCTCGACCGCGCCGAGCTCGGGGTGCTGGAACGCCTTCCACGGCACGAAGCGCGCGCCCTCGCCGTTGGCGTCGATCCACTTCAAGCGCTTCACGTCGTCGCTCGGCTTCGGCTCGTCCTTCTCCTTGTCCTTCTTGCCGCGCTCGGACGGCTTCGATTCCGCCGGCTTGGATTCCGCGGGCTGCGTCGCGCTCGGCTCTGACGCCGCGCCTTCCGCCTTCGCCTCGTCCTTCTTCGCGTCGCCGTCGAGCGGGATGTCCCACGGCGCGATCGCGAGGCTCCACAGCCCGCGGTGCTGGTACGCCCACGCCTGGAACGAGCCCGCGTCGCTGCCGCGGCCCTTCGTCTTGTTCGACGTCAGCTCGCCGTAGCGCTTGCCGAGCTCCGCGAGCAGCCCGGCATCCGACTCGAGCCAGCCCGGCTGCGGGATCCGCTTCTGCGGCGGCGCGTTGTCCGCTACCGATTTGGGCTTCTCGACCAGCGTGTCCAGCGCGCCGTAGGTCAGCACGAGCGCGATGTCCTTGTGCTGCAACACGAACTCGGCGAGCGCGCGCGCCTCGGGCTCGTCCATCGGGAAGCGCCCGGCGTGCGCGCCGTGCTCCTGCCAATCGTGCGCGAAGTTCTGGTTGACGATCGCGTCGCGCGGCGCGTCCTCGCTCGGCGTCTCGTCGCGATCGAGGTCGCGGCCCTCGATGGCGAGCTTGTACTCGCCGCGCTGGCCCTTCTTCGCGTCGGCCTTGACCAGCGCGCGCGCGTCGAGCGGATCGAGGATCCACTCGCCCTCCGGGTCCTTCCAGCGCATCCACGCGATCACGCCGTCGCCGTCGACGTCGGCGGGCGGATCCTCGCCGACGCGCCGGTCGCGGTCGTCGTCGATGCCGCTGCCCGTCGCTTCGAGCTCGAGCAGCGGTTTCGCGAAGCGCGCGGCCGCCGCGTCGGGATTCGCGCGCGGCACGATGTACAGCGTCGTGCGCGCGAGGAACGCGCGGACCTTCTCGTCGCTCGCCGCGCCTGCCGCGATCGCCTCCGCGTGCGCGAGCGCGAGCGCCGAGCCGAACGTCTGCGGGCCGTCGATGTTCGCGACGACGAGGATCGCCGGGCGCCCGGCCGGCGGTTCACCGTCGGACAGGCGCAGCGCTCCGATCCGCGCGCCGCCGCGCGACGTGCCGACCGCGATCGACTGCGCGAGCTTCGGATGCGCGGCGGCGAGCGCGTTCATCCGCTGCTCCAGCGCGCCATTGTCGAGCAAGCGCGAGTCGGGCAAGCGCACGTCGAGCCGTTGCGGCGCGGGCGCACTCTGCGGATGCGAGGTCAGACAGAGCGTGAGCAGGTGGCAGGCGGCCAGCGGCGCGATCATCGGCGTCTCGTGGGGGACCGGGCGGGACGCGTCGTCGGGCGACGACGGGGTCGCGAATCGTAGCGAGCGCGCGCGTCGGAGCTCGTACCGGCTGGGTTCGCGCTGCGTCCGAGCCGCGTTCGCCGAGCGGATAGACTGCTCGGTCCCCGATGACGACGAACGACGGCTGCGTGTACCGCGACCGCGTGCTGCCCGAGCACGCCGGCATGCGCGTGCTCGACTACCACGTCGCGCACTTCCGGCACTCGAGTGCCGCACAGTGGAACGGCGCGATCGAGCGCGGCGCGGTGCGCGTGAACGGCCGCGTCGCGGGCGCCGACGAGCTCGTGCGCAGCGGCGACGAGCTCGAGTACCACCGCGGGCCGTGGACCGAGCCCGCGGCGCCGCTGTCGTTCCGCGTCGTGCACGAGGACGAGCACGTGCTCGTCGTCGACAAGCCGGCGGGTCTGCAGGTGCTGCCCGCGGGCGGCTTCCTCGTACACACGCTGCTCTACCAGGTGCGCGCGAGCGACGCCGCGCGCGCCGACAGCGCGCCGGTGCACCGGCTCGGCCGCGGCACGTCGGG
>SCVU01000449.1 GCA_004296785.1 Planctomycetota bacterium | reverse complement strand
TGCGATCCGTCTTCAGGTCGTACGTGACGTACTTGCCCTCGGCGATCACCTTCGCGACCGCGCGCTCGAGGCGCACCGCGGCCTGCTTCTCGCCGAGGTAGTCGAGCATCAACACGCCCGACAGGATCATCGCGGTCGGATTGACCTTGTCGAGGCCCTTGTACTTCGGCGCGGAGCCGTGCGTCGCCTCGAAGATCGCGATGCCGCGGCCGCCCTCGCTGCCGGCTCGGGCGTCCTTGGCGCCGACGTTCATCCCCGGCGCGATGCCGAGGCCGCCGATCAGGCCCGCGCACAGGTCGCTCAGCACGTCGCCGTACAGATTCGGCAGCACGAGCACGTCGTAGTCCTCGGGCTTCTGCACGAGCTGCATGCACATGTTGTCGACGATGCGATCGTCGAACGCGATGTCGGGGTAGCTCGCCGCGACGTCCTTCGCGACCGACAGGAACAGCCCGTCGGAGAACTTCATGATGTTCGACTTGTGCACCGCCGTGACCTTCTTGCGGCCGTGCGCGCGCGCGTACTCGAAGGCCGCCTTGACGATGCGGCGCGTGCCGAACTCGGAGATCGGCTTGATCGAGATGCCCGAGTCCGCGCGGATCTTCTTCTTGCCGCCGGTCAGGCGCGCGATCACGTCGACGAGCTCGAGCGCTTCCTTGCCGCCGCGCTCGAACTCGATGCCCGCGTACAGGTCCTCGGTGTTCTCGCGGAAGATCACGAGATCGATGCCCTGGTAGCGGCTGCGCACGCCCGCGTAGGTCTTGCACGGCCGCACGCACGCGTACAGGTCGAACTCCTGGCGCAGCGCGACGTTGACCGAGCGGAAGCCGGTGCCGACCGGCGTCGTGATCGGCGCCTTGATCGCCGTGCGATCGCGCTGGATCGACTCGAGCACTTCCGGCGGCAGCGGCGTGCCGCGCTTCGCCATCACGTCGACGCCGGCCTCGACGGGGTGCCAGTCGAACTGCACGCCGGTCGCATCGAGCACGTCGCGGGTGACGGCGGCGAGTTCCGGCCCGGTGCCGTCGCCGAGGATCAGGGTCACGGGGTGCTTCATGGAGCCGCAGAGTGTACGCGGCCCGGCGCGCGCCTGTCACGCCGCGCGCAGCGGCGCTGCGCCGCGCGGCGCGCGCTGCAGCGCGTCCGCTACTTCACGCCGAAGTCGACCGCGGCCTTCTTCCACCACTCGCGCCACGCCTTGACCTTCTTCGCGCGATCGGCCTCCGACGCCAGCGGGTCGAAGCCGTGGTCGCGCGCGGTGATGTTGCGCAGCGCGACGAGCGCGGCCTCGCGCACGCTCGGCTCGGGGTCCTCGAGCGCGTCGATCAGCGCGCCGACCGCGTCGACGGTCTTCGCATCGCCGAAGATGCGCGCCGCGACCATCCGCACGAACGTGTCGCTGTCCTTCAGCATCGGCAGCAGGTGCGTGACGACCGCCGCCTCGCCGCCGGCGAGCACGCGGCCGAGCCCGTCGACCGCGCTCCAGCGCTCGGTCGGCGACGGATCCTGCAGCAGGCGCACGAGCGCCATCCACTCGGGCTCGTCCGGACTCGCCGCGTCGGCCGCCGCCGGCGCGACCGCGCGCGCGGCCTCGCGCGCCGCCGCGAGCTCCTGCGCGAGGCGCACGTTCTCCGCGGCCAGCG
>SCVU01000448.1 GCA_004296785.1 Planctomycetota bacterium | reverse complement strand
CGGCCTGCTCGAGCAGTTGGTCGAAGAACGGCACGTCCTTGACGCGCTCGGCGAGGCCGATCGAGACCGTGAAGCCGCCGCCCGCCGCGGCGGCGAGCTGCACGATGCGCTTGGCGCACACCGCCGCGCCCGCGCCGGCCGTGTGCGGCAGGATCGCGAGCAGCCGCTCGTCGACGAGCCGGCCGAGGTAGTCGCAGCCGCGCGTGTTCGCGCGCAGCAGCTCGACGAGCTGCTGCAGCGCCGCCTCCTTCGCCTCGTAGCCCGCGCGATCGCGCAGCGCGCCGAGCCCGTCGACCGCGATCAACAGGCAGGTCAGCGGATAGTCGTAGCGCGCCGAGCGCGCGTACTCGACCTTCATCAAGTGCCGGATCTGGGTCAGCGAGTACAGCCGCTCCTCGCCCACCTGACGCTCGCCGTTCCGCTCGCGATCGCTCGGCGAGTCCGTGCGGAATCCTTCGCTCATGTCGTCACTGTAGACATTCGCACCCGCGGCGGGAACGCCGCGGCGCGTGCGATGGACGAGCGCGCGCGCCTATACTGGACCGCGCGCATCGCGCCCCCCTCGCATGAGACTCGGACTCCATCAGAGCGCCCGGCTGGAACACCGGCTGATCCAGTCGCCGCAGATGATCCAGGCGATGCAGATCCTGCAGCTCGCCGGCGCGGATCTCGAGGATCGCATCGAGCACGAGCTCGTCGAGAACCCGTTCATCGAGCAGGTCGAGAGCGAACCGGCGGGCGGCGCGGCCGAGGGCGAGGAGCTCGGCCGCACGATCGACCACTTGGAGGCGGTGTGGCGCGATCTCGCGGGCCGCGACTCCGGCGGACGGCCGTCGCGCGCGGTGGCGCGCGCGGCGAACGAGGACGAGGACCAGAAGCTCGCGGCGATGAACAACACGCCCGCGCGCTACCAGAGCCTGGGCGAGGCGCTGGCCGACCAGCTCGGGCTGTTCGAGCTGACGCCGCGCGAGCGCGCGATCGGCGAGTACATCGCGTACTCGCTCGATGCGAAGGGCTTCCTCGCCGAGGGCGTCGAGGAAGCCGCGAAGGCGTGCCCGCTGCCGAACACGCAGCCGGAGGAGCTGCAGCGCGTGCTGACGGTGCTGCGCGAGCAGGTGCACCCGGCGATCGGCGCGCGCGACCTGCGCGAGTGCCTGCTGCTGCAGCTCGAGGCGCACGGCGAGGACGAGCCGCTCGTGCGCGCGCTGGTCGAGCACCACCTCGAGGACCTGACGACGAATCGGCTGCCGCGCATCGCGAAGGCGACCGGCGTGTCGATCGAGGAGATCAAGCACGCGATCGAGGGACTGCGCGGGCTCGACCCGTTCCCCGGCCGCGAGTTCGGCGAGGAGCGCGCGGCCGCGATCACGCCGGACGTGCTCGTCGACGAGCAGGACGGTCAGTACGTCGTCAAGCTGACGCGCCAGCGCTTCGCCGGGCTGCGCCTGGCGAGCGGCTACAAGGAGATGCTCAAGCAGGGCGGCAACGATCCGGCCGTCCAGCAGTGGATCAAGAAGCGCGTCGAGTCGGCGCGCTGGTTCCTCGACGCGCTCGCGCAGCGCGAGAGCACGCTCGAGCGGATCGCCAAGGTGATCTTCGAGCGCCAGCACGACTTCCTCGACAAGGGCGCGCGCGCGCTCAAGCCGCTGCGGATGCAGGAGGTCGCCGACGCGACGCACGTGCACATCTCGACGGTCAGCCGCGCGGTGTCCGGCAAGTACGCGCAGACGCCGCAGGGGATCCTGCCGCTCAAGTACTTCTTCACCGGCGGCACGACCAACGACTCGGGCGAGGTCGAGAGCCAGACGAGCATCAAGATGCGCATCAAGGACCTCGTCGCGAAGGAGGATCGCGACCACCCGCTGTCGGACGATCAGATCGCCGACCTGCTCGAGAAGGAGCAGGGCGTCAAGATCGCGCGGCGCACGGTCACGAAGTACCGCAAGGCGCTGGCGATCCCGTCCTCGGCGCAGCGGCGCGCGTACTGAGCGCGCGCGGGCGCTATACTCTTCGCCCGCTTCTCCGAACCACCGCGCCGTTCCCGCAACCGCATCGCGTCTCCACCATGGGCGTCAAGGCCACCGAAGTCCGCAAGGGCACTGTCATCGAAGTCGACGGCGATCTGTGGGTGATCACCGACTACGAACACAAGACGCCGGGCAACCTGCGCGCGATCATCAACATCGGGATCAAGAACCTGCGCAGCGGCGCGTCGAAGTCGCAGCGCCTGGGCTCGGGCGACATGCTCGAGGTCGCGTACCTCGACAAGAAGCCGTGCGAGTACTTGTACAAGGAGTCGAACGGCGACTTCGTGTTCATGGACCAGGAGAACTACGAGCAGTTCCCGCTGTCGGCCGAGCTCGTCGCCGACAAGATGTCGTACGTGCGCGAGAACACGCAGGTCACCGTGACGTTCCACAACGGCCTGGCGATCGGCGTCGAGCTGCCGGGCTCGGTCGTGCTGAAGGTCACCGAGGCCGAGATGGCGGTGCGCGGCAACACGGCGACGAACGTCAAGAAGGACGCGGTCGTCGAGACGGGGCTCAAGATCCGCGTGCCGGTGCACATCTCGGTCGGCGATCAGGTCTCGGTCAGCACCGAGACCGGCGAGTTCCTGCGCCGCGTCAACGACTAGCGCGCGCGGCGTAACGCGATCCGCGCGGCGCGGGTCTAATGGCGTCACCCCCTTCGGAGGTTTCGCCATGCCGCTCCCGCGCGCCGTGTTGTCGCTCTGCTCCCCCGCTCTCCTCGCCGCGCTCGCCGCCGCGCAGACCGGGCCGTGGCAGGACGGCGAGATCCTGTGCCTGAACGACGCGGGCGAGCTCCTGCGCATCGATCCCGACACAGGCCACGGCGCGGTGCTGCTGCCCGGCGTGTCCGTGCCCGCGGGCCCCGGGTACATGGCGTTCGACAGCTACCGCGGCGGCGTGCTCTTGTCCTCGGGCCTGTACCCGGCGCCGTTCGACTACAAGCTGCGCCTCGTCGATTCCAACGGCGCGGCGACGACGATCGGCAACTACGGCAGCTTCGTGCAGTCGCTCGCGCCGCGCGGCGACGGGATCGTGTACTTCCAGGAGAACTACCCGGCGACGGCGATCCGCTACCTCGATGCGAACAACGTCGCGCACGACCTGATCGATGCGTCGACCGGCCAGCCGATCGTCTGCGAGGTCGCGCAGCTGATCTACCACCCGCAGACCAACTCGCTGTACGGCGCCAACAACTACGGCACGCCGCAGGCGTGCGGCGGCTTCCAGACGATCCACGTGCGGCACATCCCGCTCTCGGCCGACGGCACGCAGGCGCTCGCGGTCGGCGCGTGCAACTCGTTCCCGATCGCGAGCTCGTCGGGGCCGGTCGGGCTGACGCGGATGTACGGCGGCGCGCTGATGGTGTGCAGCGCGAGCGGCGCGAACCAATCGGGCTGCATCCTCTCGCTCGATCCCGCGACGCTCGCGCTCGGCAAGTGGGCCGACCCGAACGTCGGCTACTACTCGATCCAGGGCGGCATGTTCAGCCGGCGCATCAACCGCACGCTGCTGCTCGACGCGGGCAACAACGTGTTGAAGAGCTACCAACAGGGACAGACGGGCGCGGGCACCGTGTTCCCGGTCGACGTGAGCGTCGACGACGGCACGTCCGGGACGAGCATGAAGGGTCACCTGCAGCAGCTCGATCTGTACGGCGGCGCGTGCTCGGGCGTGTTCGCGAAGTACGGCGCGGGGCTGGCGGGCACGTTGAACTTCACGCCGCAGCTCGGCGGCAGCGGCTGCGCGTCGACGACGACGCCGTTCTCGCTGCTGGTCGGCGACGCGCGCGGCGGCAGCCCGGGGATCCTCGCACTCGGCACTGGAGCCGCGGCGGTTCCGCTGTTCGGCGGGACGTTGCTCGTCAATCCGATCGCGTTCACGTTCGGGTTCGTGACGACTGGAGCGCCCGGCGTCGGCGGCGCGGGAACGTACTTGTTCCCGCTCAACATCACGGATCCCGCGATCGTCGGCGTGCCGTTCTGGTCGCAGGCCGGGATCCTCGATCCGAACGCCGTGCAGGGCATCAGCCTGACGAACGGGCTGAAGATCGTGATCGGCTGAGCGGCGCGCTCAATCAGTCGTCAGTGCAGCCAGCGTGCACTTGCCGTTCAGATCGAATCGCATGCGGAACGACTGGTCCGAAAGCCCTCCGCCGTTGCCCTCGACTCGGTAGACAATCTCTCGCCACGCGGAGCGAACTTGGCCATCCGAGTACAGCCTGCGCAGGAGCGTCGCCTCGCCGCACTTGCGAGCGAGCTCTGTGAACTGCGCGTCCCACGCCGAATCGAGCGGAGTGCGACTGATTCGGTAGATCCGCGCTCTCCCGTCGACGAACTGCAAAATGCCCGCGCTGTTGATCCTCGCGCCGCAAGCTGTGCATCCGGCGGGCGGGTCGAGCGCGTCGAACTCGGATCGCCACATGGTCACGCTCGGCGCGCCGTACTCCTTCGTGATGTCCGCCTCGGTGCGCCCGAGGAAGTGCGATTCGGGAACCCCGTCGAAGCGCGTGTCGCGCATCGAGCAGGCGGCGAGGCTGAACGCGAGCACGGCGACGAGCGCTCGCATCGCGGTACCTACGGATGCCGCACGGTCACGACCGTGTGGATCCCGCCGCGGATCAGGAAGTCGCCTTCGACCGTCATCTTCCGCGGCGCGAGCAGCTTGACGAGATCGTCGAGGATCCGATTCGTCACCGCTTCGTGGAAGTGCCCCTCGTCGCGGAACGACCACAGGTACAGCTTCAAGCTCTTCAGCTCGACGCAGCGCTGATCCGGCACATACGTGATCCGCACCGTCGCGAAGTCCGGCTGCCCCGTCTTCGGGCACAGGCACGTGAACTCCGGGCACTCGAATCGCACTTCGTAATCGCGCCCGGGATTCGGGTTCGCGAACCACTCGAGCTCTTTCGTCGGCCGTGTGCTCATCTTGATTCGGCGAGCATCCGCTCTAGGCGCCGTCCGGTCAAATCACGGCGTGGTCGCGAGCTCGACGCGCGCGCGCCGCGGCTCGCCGGCTGCGTCACGCCACGTGATCCATGCGCTCGCCCCTGCAGGAAACTTGCTTCGACCGACGTACGCGATCACATCTGTACCCTCGGACAGCGGCCCGCGCGTCCGGTAACGCGCGAGCTCGAGCCGCTCGGGATCGAGCACCTCGAACGTGTAGATCTGATCGAAGCTGATCGTCGGATTCCCCGGCAGCGCAGGCCCGGAGATCACGAGTTCGGCACCGCGGTGCTCGGACCGCAGCACGACCGGCGCGTCGACCTCGAGCACCGCCTCCTTCATCCGCACCAGCGGGCCTTCGAGCCACACGCGCCGCACTTCGCCCGACAGCCGCCACGCGAGCGATTCGGACAGGTCGAAGTTCCAGCTCGCGCCGTCGGACTCCGCGATCAAGCGCCCGACGCCGACGCTCTCGTTCGCCGCGCGCCACGACAGCGCGGCGCTGCGCTCCGCGCTCGCCGCCGCCGGCTCGACGCGCAGCCGTCCGTAGCGCGTCGGATCGACCGCGAGGTCCGGCGAGCGCCCGTCGCCGCGCCACACGATCGGCGCGCCGCCGCTGTCCGCGGTGCGCGCCGGGAACGCGAGCGTCTGCCAATCGCGCCCCGCGCGTCCGAGCGCGCTCGCGCGCACGAGCGCGACGAGCGCCTGCTCGCGCCGCCGCGCTTCGAAACCGCCGCTGCGCACCCAGGTCAGGAACGCGGCGGATTCCGGTCCGGCGACGCGCGGCATCGTCCCGCGCTCCGGATCGAGCAGCGCGCCGAGCTCGTCGCCGCTGCACGGCAGGCCGCCGTGCACGCGCGGCGGATCGATCACGACGATGTGCGCCTCGGCGCCGTACAGCGTGCGCGCGCGCTCGAGCGCCGCGCCGAGCTCGCCCGCCTCGCGCAGCGCGCCCGGCTGCGAGCGCAGGTCCGCGCCCGACAGCGCCGCGCACAGTGCGACGCACAGCGCCGGCGCGAGCACGCGCGCACGCCCCGACAGCGCGGTCGCACCGAGCGCGAGCGTCGTCACCGCGATCGGCAGCGCCGCGAAGTGCGCCCACGCACGGCGCAGGTCGTCGGAGCTCGCCGACTCGCGACCGATCACGAGCACGCCGGCCGCGAGCGCGACCGCGGCCGCGAGCAGCGTCCCGCCCCACAGCCGCGGCGCGTGCCGCGAGGCGAGCAGCGCGGGCTGCAGCGCGCACAGCCACAGCGCGCCCGCGAGCAGCGCCGCGACGACGCTCGCGCCGGCGAGATTGACCGGGAACAGCGACCATGCGAAGCGGCCGGGCGCGTCGCTCCAGACGTGCGGCTCCGCGAGCGCGCCGAGCCACGCGCGCGCCGGCTGCGGCGCCGCGCGCGGCACGAGCAGGAAGCGCACGAGCGGCTCGATGCCGACGCACGCCGCGGACAGCGCCAGCGTCGTCGCCGCGGTGCGCGCGCGCGCCAGCACCGGCCGGTAGCGCCGCGCGGAGGTGAACTCGACCAGCGCCGCGACCAGCGGCAGGCCCCAGGCCTGTACGTGCGCGGCGCCGGCGACGACCGCGAGCAGCGCCGCGCCGATCCACGCGCCCTCGCGCCGCTCCTGGCGCGCGCGCAGGAACACCCACAGCGCGGCGAGCTCGGCGCACAGCGCGAGCAGCGGCCCGCGGAACTCCAGACCGACGCCCGCCATCCACGCCAGCGGGTGCGCGAGCAAGAGCAGCGCGGCGCACGCGCCGGCCGCGCGCGCGTGGTCGCGCCCGAACCATGGCGAGAGCGCGCGCCGCGCGACCTGCGACAGGCACAGCGCCGCCAGCGCGAGCAGCGCGATCTGTTCGAAGCGGTACGCGAACGCCGGTCCGGCGCGCTCCGCGATCCCGCCGTCCGCCGTGCCGAGCAGGCCCGACCACACGAGCCGCGACGCGCACGTCCACGCGCCGGTCAGCCACCCGTCTCCGGGCCCGCCGACCTGCCAGATGCGCGCGAGCGCGTCGCTGCCGGACCACGCGAGCGGCAGACCGGGGCCCGCAGCGCGCCAGGCGGCGATCGATTCCGCCGCGCCGAGCGCGCGCAGGTCCTGTCCGGTCCGACCCGGAGCCGCCGCGAGCAGCACGAGCGCGACGAGCAGCAGCAGGGCGCCGGCGAGCAGCGCGAGCCCCGCCTCGCGCGACCGCGGCCGGCCGTCGCCGCGCGCGGCGCGACCGGTCGCAGCGGCGTGCTGGAGCGGCGTCAGCGTCGGGGTCGGGTCGCGCAAGATCGGATCCGCCGGTGTCGGTGACGGACGCGGCGCAGTATAAAGCGCGCGTCCCCCACGCACTCCACGAGTCCCCGATGGATCTCCTGCAAGCGTTTCGACCGCTGCTCGACGCGGCGCGCGGTCTCGACCTCTCCCAGCCGGCGGCCGCGCAGGCCGAGCTCGAGCGCCGACTGCCGGCCGCCTCGCCGGCGGCCGCCGCGCTCAACCGCGAGCTCGCCGAGCTCGCCGCGCGCGGCGCGATCGCCAACCGCGGCGCGCCGCCGGTGCTGTGGGGCCGCGCGCTCAAGGCGACGCCCGAGAGCCACGACTACTCGGTCGACGTCGTCGTGATGACCGGCGCCGGCCCGCGCCACTGCCACACGAGCGGCGAGATCGACTGGTGCGTGCCGCTGGACGGCACGCCGCAGTTCGAGGGCTGCGCCAGCGGCTGGGTCGTGCTCGGCCCGGGCTCCGTGCACGTGCCCGAGGTCCGCGGCGGGAGGATGCTGATCGTGTATCTTCTGCCCGGCGGTCGAATCGAATTCCTCGACAAGTAGCGCCGCGGCGCTGCTTCCGCGGAGCTCGCGGGCAACTTCACCGCTGCGCTGCCGATCGATTCGTGAAAGGCTTGCGCTGCCGGCGCACGCCCCCCTGCGCCCGAACCGAGCTTTGTCCCCCGCCACATCCCCGACTGCGCCGCCCAGCGACGCACTCGCCGACGCGCGCCAGCGCGGGCTCGACCTGCTGCTGTGGAGCGCGCCGGGGAACACCGATGCGGCGCCGACGCCCGATGCGGCGCGCGCGGCGCTCGCGCTGCGCGGCCCGCACCGGCTGTGGGAGCTGCGCGGACCGCGCGCGCACGCGACCGGCTCGCCCGCGCGCGTCGTCGCGCTCGAGGAGCTCGCGTGCAGCGCTCCGCTGCTCGTGATCGCCGAGCGCGGCGCGACGCCCAGCGCCGGCTGGTTGGACGCGCTGCTCGCACACGCACCGCGCGCCGGCGACGGCGGCGCGATCGGCGTGTCGACGAACGCGGATCCGCTGCAGGCGGCGTGGACGCCGCACTCCGCCGATCGCAGCGCCGAACGCTGGCTCGAGTGCATGGCGCGCTTGCACCGGCTGTGGCACGCTGGCGCCGAGGACGTCGACGAGTGCACGAGCCCGCTGCTCGTGCTCGTGCAGCCCGCGCGGCACGCGTCCGCGCTGCACGCATGGGCGACCGCGCTCGATCCGGAGCCGCTCGAGCTCGGCGTGGCGGCGCGACTCGTCGTCGCGCGCGACGTGGCCGCGTGGCGCGATCCCGACCACGCCAGCGCCGCGCAACTGTGTGCGCGCGCGCGCGATCCCGAGGTGCCGGCCGCGCAGCGACTCGAGAGCCTGCACGACCTGCGCCGCGTGCAGGGCGAGCTCGGCGATTTGCTCGAGCGCGGACCGCGCCCGCACGCGCGGCTGCGCCTGGCCGAACTGTGCAACCTGACCGGTCAACACGCGCGCGCCGCAGAGCACGCGCGCGCGTGCCTCGCGCAGTGGCGCGACCACCTGCGCGCGACGCTGCAGCTCGCCGAGGCGCTCGGCCTGGGCGGGCACGGCCATCGCGCGCGCGCGCTGCTCGAGCAGATCGCCGAGCGCGCGCCGGTCACGCCGCACGTGCGCGCGCACTTGCTCGCGTGCACCGGCGAGGCGTGGCGGCGCTCCGGCGACGGTGCGCAGGCCGACGAGTGCTTCGGCGCCGCGCTGCTGCTCGAGCCGGGTCAGGTGCTCGCGCTCAACGGCCGCGCGCGCCTGGCGATGGAGGCCGGCGACTTCGACGCCGCGACACGCGACCTGCTCGTCGCCGCGCAGGCGGAGCCGCTGCGCGCGGACACGTGGAGCAATCTCGGGCGCGCGCTGGTGCTGTCGGGCGCGCACGAACAGGGCTCGTCGATGCTCGCGCGCGCGCTGTCGATCAATCCGACGCACCGCGAGGCGCGCGTGCTGCTGGAGCGCGTCGCACTGATGCGCGGGCCGCGCCACCGCGCGTGCGGCTGAACGCGCGCCGCTGACGGTGTGGCCCTG
>SCVU01000447.1 GCA_004296785.1 Planctomycetota bacterium | reverse complement strand
ATCGCTCGCGCGGTCGCGTCGCGATCGCCGCTGAGCAGCGCAACCTCGACGCCAGCGGCGCGCAGCGCTCGCAGCGCCACCCGGGCATCGGCGGTGATCGGGTCGGCGATCGCGAGCCAGCCGGCGAGCCTGTCGTCGTACGCCACGAAGAACGGCGACTGTCCCAGTGCGGCCGCGCGCTCGGTTTCAGCATCCAGCGGGCCGCTCGCGATGCCGGCTTCGGCCAGCCACGTACTGGTACCGATGCGCACGCGCACGCCATCGACGGTCGCGGCGATGCCGGCGCCAGGGCGCGACGCGAACTTGGCACTCGCGCGCGGCTCGAGGCCGCGCTCGCGCGCCGCCGTGACGATCG
This sequence comes from Planctomycetota bacterium, assembly GCA_004296785.1. Taxonomy (GTDB): domain Bacteria; phylum Planctomycetota; class UBA1135; order UBA1135; genus GW928-bin9. Next base: position 1,562 of record SCVU01000447.1, on the reverse strand, counting down.
CGTGCGCGATCGGGTGCTCGCTGGAGAGCTCGACGGCCGCTGCGCGCGCCAGCAGCAGCGCCTCGTCGCCGTCGATCGCGTGCAAGCCGACCAGCCGCGGTTCGCCGGCAGTCAGCGTGCCCGTCTTGTCGAGGAACACGGTGTCGAGCCGCGCGGCGGCTTCGAGCGCTGCGCCGCCCTTGTAGAGCACGCCGAGCTCCGCGCCGCGACCGGTTGCGACCGCCACCGCAGCCGGCGTCGCGAGTCCGAGCGCGCACGGGCACGCGATCACGAGCACCGCGACGGCGCGCTCGAGCGCGAGTGCGGCGCCTGCCGCTGTCGGCTCGACGAGCCAGCCGAGTGCGAAGGTCACCAGTGCGAGCCCGAGCACGATCGGCACGAAGCGCGCGCTGGCCGCGTCGGCGAAGCGCGCGATTGGAGCGCGCGAGCCCTGCGCGCGTTCGACTGCCTCGACGATGCGGGCGACGGCGGTGTCCGCGCCGGTGTGCGTCAGTCGCACCTGCAGCGCACCGCTTCCGTTGCGCGCGCCGCCGACTACGGTCGAGCCGGGGAGCTTCTCGACCGGCAGGCTCTCGCCGGTCAGCAGCGCCTCGTCGACCGCGGACGCCCCGTGCTCGACGACACCATCCGCCGGCACCCGTTCCCCGGGGCGCACGAGCACTCGATCGCCAGCGCGCAGATCGTCGAGCGCGACGTCGTGCGTGCCCTGCGCGTCGAGCAGGTGCGCGTGTGCGGGAACGAGATCGTGCAGTCGCCGCACTGCGTCTCCAAGGCGGCGGCGCGCGCGACCTTCGAGGAGCTTGCCGAGCAGCACGAACGCGACGATCGCAGCAGCGGCCTCGAAGTAGGCGTGCGGTGCAACGGCGTGCGCACTCGCGCGGTTCCACGTCGCGCTCGCGAGCGCGACGGTCGAGTAGCTCCAAGCGGCGAGCGCGCCGAGCGCGATCAGCGTGTTCATGTCGGAGCTGCCGCGTCGCGCAGCCTGCCAGGCGTGCACGAGGAAGCGGCGTCCGGCGCCAAAGACGACGGGAGTGGCGAGCGAGAACTGCAACCACGCGCCGCGCAGCCCGCCGCTGCCAGGCAGCGCGCCGTGCGACATCGCGAGGATCAGCAGCGGTGCGGTGAGCGCGGCCGCGAACACGAGGTCGCGCACGAGTCCGCGGTGTTCGAGGTCGGCGGCGCGCTCGAGCGCGGCCAGGCGCGCGCGCGGCGCGGAGGCCTCGAGCACCTGGTAGCCCGCCGCCTCGATTGCGCCGCGCAGCGCGCCGGCCTGGGTGCTTGGTGCGTGCTTGATCGTCGCGGAGCCGGTCGCGAGATTGACCGCCGCATCGGCGACTCCGTCGACGCGCTTCAGCGCGGTCTCGATGCGTCGGACGCAGGCGGCACACGTCATGCCGAGCACGGTCAGTTCGGTCCTGGACGGCATGGCTGTGTTCGCGGCGGGAGCTGGGTCGAGGAGTGCAATGGACATCGGGGTGGGGCGGCAGCGGCAGGGGTCGGGGAACGCGCCGGCAGACGCCGCCGTCGCGCGTCCGTTACACCGATTCCGAGATCCGTGTGCA
>SCVU01000446.1 GCA_004296785.1 Planctomycetota bacterium | reverse complement strand
CCGCAGCGCACGTACCCGATGTCGGCGCCGTACTTCGCCGCGAAACCCGCGTACCAGTCGAGCGAGTCGCGCGCCATGCTCGCGACCTCGCGGTCGGCGTAGTGGCAGCGCAGGATCGCGCCCGAGCGGCCCGACGAGCCGGCGCCGAGCTCGCGCCGCTCGAACAGCGCGACCTCGCCAGCGCCGAAGCGGCCCGACTCGGCGAGCTGCAGCGCGGTCGAAGCGCCCATCACGCCGCCGCCGACGATCGCGATCCGAAGCACCATGCGGCAGAGGCTCGCCGCTGCGCGGGATCCGCGCAAGCTCGGGTTAGGATGCGCTGCTTGCGATGATCCCTCCCCGCCGCACCCGCACGATCCGCATCCGCTCGCTCGAGCTCGGCGGCGCCGCGCCGATCCGACTGCAGAGCATGGCCGCGACGCGCACGCAGGACGTCGACGCGACGCTGCGGCAGGTGCAGCTGATCCAGGCCGCGGGTGCCGATCTCGTGCGCATCGCGGTCGATTCGAAGGCCGACGTCGACGCGCTCGCGCGGATCCGCGGAGCGACGGACGCCCTGCTCTCGGTCGACCTGCAGGAGAACTACCGGCTCGCCGAGCACGTCGCGCCGCACGTCGACAAGATCCGCTACAACCCCGGGCACCTGCACCACCACGAGAAGCAGCGCTCGACGCGCGACAAGGTCGCGTGGATCGTCGACGTGTGCGCGCAGCACGGCCTCGCGCTGCGCATCGGCGTGAACGCGGGCTCGCTTTCGCCCGAACACGCCGAGCGCTTCGGCGACGACCACGTCGGCGCGCTCGTCCATTCGGCGGCCGACCACTGCGCGATCGTCGACGAGCTCGGGTTCCGCGACTACGTCGTGTCGATCAAGGACTCGGACCCCAAGCTCGTCGTCGACGCGAACCTGCGCTTCGCCGAGCTGCGGCCCGACGTCCCGCTGCACCTCGGCGTGACCGAGGCCGGCTTGCCGCCCGATGGGATCATCAAGACGCGCATCGCGTACGAGCAGCTCTTGTCGCGCGGCATCGGCGACACGCTGCGCGTCTCGCTGACGCTGCCGTTCGACGACAAGGGACAGGAGATCACGGTCGCGCGCGAGCTGTTGCGCGACATCGAGCAGGGCCGCTTCCGCTCGGTGCCGCCGAACTTCTTCGACGGGCTGAACATCATCGCGTGCCCGTCGTGCTCGCGCGTCGAGAACGAGAAGTTCATCGAGCTCGCGCAGGACGTGAAGGAGCTCACGCGCTATGCGGCGGCGCACAAGCTGACGATCGCCGTGATGGGCTGCCGCGTGAACGGGCCGGGCGAGACGGATGACGCGGATCTCGGCCTGTGGTGCGGGCCGAAGCACGTCAACTTGAAGCGCGGCACCGAGGAACTCGGCGCGTTCGGCTACGACGAGATCCTCGCGCGCCTCAAGGACGAGCTCGACCGGCTGATCACCGCGCGTTCATAGGCTCGCGTCGAGCAGCAGCGTCGCCGCGAGCGGGCCGAGCGCGACCGTGCCCTGCGGATCGATCGTCGCCGCCTGCATCCACGCGAGCGCGCCTTCGACGCCCGGCCCGAGCTCGGCGAGCGTGAACGTCTGCGAGACCTCGGTCGTCGGAATCGTCTGCAGCACGACGAGCGTCGGCGAGGCGAGGTGCAGGACGCCGAGCGCGCCGAGCGCGATGTCGACGGGTCCGGTGCCGACCGCGAGCAACGCGAGGTCGCCTTGCGTGCCCTTCACGCCGAAGCTCGCGCTCTGCCCCTCGCGTAGAACGCGCGGAGCAATCAACCCGCACGCGTGTCCCGGCAGCGTCGACGCAGCGGCGCCCGGAGGATAGATCGGAAGACCGCTGGGTCCGGCGGGACACGTACCGCAATAGCTCGTGAGAGCATCGCCGCCGGGGCCGGCAGTCGCGGTGCAACCGATCCAAGCGACGCTACCGCTCGGCATGTCGATCCCGTCGCCGCCGATGCCGCCGCCGTAGCACGGGTACGGACCGCTGAACGTGCAGAACCCGTCCGCGCCCTTTCCGCCGTGGAACGCCGTGGCATGCGCGACGACGGAGCCCGAGTAGAGCAGCAGTCCGGCGCCGCCCCAGTAGATGCCGTAGACCTCGTCCCCGCCGGCTTGACCGCCCTTCAAGAAGCACTCGTAGATGCGGACGTTCGAGCTCGACACCTCGAGTCCCGGACCACCGGGAAACGTGTGACCGATGTAGACGCCCTCGGAGCCGTCGAGATGGCTGCCGTGCATGACGAAGCTCGCGGCCCCAGTGACGCTCGCGCCCTCGCGGAGGCGGCTGCGGTCGACGAGTACCAAGCCCTGAGAACCCTGGTGCGTCAGCCATTCAGCGTTCATCCCCGACACGAGCGCGAAGCCCGCGGCGGGCACCGCGGCGATCGAGATGCGGTCTTGCAACCTCACCTCGCCGCCGACGTCTCCGACCAACGCGACACCCGCCTTCACGTGGAAGCCGCTGCCGAACAACATCGGCGTGTAGACGCCGGGTCGCACGAGCACGATGTCGCCGGCGGTCGCGACGGTCAGAGCCGATTCGAGCACCGTGTAATCGACGCCGGGACCCGGTTGAAGCGAGACGACGATCACTCCCGCGTCGACGGGACGGACGGCGGCGAGCACGACGGGCACGGCGAGCAATCGAAGGACGCGCATGGTGTTCTCCCCCGCAGCCGGCGGGGCCGCGACTCCGCTCGATTCTCCATGCCGCCGCGCAGATCGTCTACGGCCGTTCCCCGCGGACGCGGTGGTCGCGCTCGGCGCGCCTCCCTATCCTGTCGGTTTCGCCGCGTGCGCCCTGCGCGCGCCGGAACCCCATGCGCATCCTCCACGTCGGTCTCGGCCCACTCGGCAAGAAGCTCGTCCACGACCTCTACGACCGCGGCCTCGGCGAACTCGTCGGTGCGGTCGACGTGTCGAGCGAGCTCGCGGGCCGCAAGCTCGCGAGCGTCGTCAAAGGCGCGCGCAGCACGCTGCCCGTGCTCCCGTCGCTCGAGCGCTTCCGCGCCTGGTCGAAGGTCGACTGCGCGATCGTCACGACGAGCTCGTCGCTCGAGCGCTGCGAGCCGACCTTCCGCGCGCTGCTCGAGCGCGGCGTCCCCGTCGTCAGCACGTGCGAGGAGCTCGTGTGGCCGTGGCTGCGCCGTCCCGATCTCGCCGCGAGCCTCGACGCGCTCGCGAAGAAGAAGGGCGGCCGCCTGCTCGGCACCGGCGTCAACCCGGGCTTCGTGATGGACGCGCTGCCGCTGTTCTCGACGGCGGTGTGCCGGCGCGTCGACAGCCTGCACGTCTGGCGCATCCAGGACGCGCGCTCGCGGCGCGTGCCGTTCCAACAGAAGATCGGCGTCGGCCTCGACCAGCGCGAGTTCCTCGCGCGCGTGCACGCCGGCACGCTGCGCCACGTCGGCCTCGGCGAGTCGCTGCACTTCCTCGCGCAGCGCCTGGGCTGGTCGATCGATCACTGGGACGAAGAGCTGTCGATCGTGCCGGCCGCGCGCGCGCTCGACAGCGGCGTCGGCCGCGTCGCGCGCGGCGCGGGCGCCGGCGTGCGCCAGGTCGCGCACGGTTTCGAGGGCGAGCGCCTGCGCATCGTGCTCGAATTCCAGGCCGCGATCGGGCAGAAGGATCCACACGATCGCGTGCTCGTGCGCGGCGAGCCCGAGCTCGACCTGCGCATCGAGGGCGGCATCCACGGCGACGTCGCGACGAGCGCGATCACGCTGAACGCGGCGGCGGTGCTGCCGCGCGCCGCGCCCGGACTGCACGACATGTCGAGCGTGCCGCTGGTGCACTTCGCGCCGGCGCGCGCGGCGGTCGAACGGCCGGCGCGGCGTGCGGCGAGCGCGCGGCGAACGCGACGCGGGGCGGGCGCCGGCGCGTGACGCGCCTCGGGCTCGAGCGACGCACCGCGCGCACCGCGCACGTCCGCGGCGTCGAGCTCGCGTTCTTCGGCGGCTGCGGCTACCTCGGCCTCGGCCACCACCCGGCGGTGCTGCGCGCGTTCCGCGCCGGCCTCGAGAGCTACGGCCTGAACACCGGCGCGTCGATCGAGACGACCGGCGGCACGGCCGCGCACGACGAGCTCGAGCGCGAGCTCGCGCGCTTCCTCGGCTTCGAGGCGGTGCTCGTCGCGTCGAGCGGCTACCTCGCGAACCTCGTCGTCGCGCAGGGACTCGCGGCGCACGCGCGCTCGAGCCAGAGCGACGCGCCGTGGGTGTTGCTCGACGAGCGCGCGCACGCGAGCACGGCCGATGCGCTGCGCGCGACGAAGATGCACGCACTGCGCTACGCGCACCTCGATCCGCGCTCGGCCTTCGAGCAGGCGGGCGAGGCCGAGAACCGCGAGATCGCGCTGTGCACCGACGCGGTGTTCCCGTCCGAGCGCGCGATCGCGCCGCTGCCCGAGCTGTTGACCGCGCTCGGCGCCGCCGCGGGCACGCTGTGGCTCGACGACTGTCACGGCATCGGCGTGCTCGGTCCGCGCGGCCGCGGCGCGCTCGAACACCTCGGGCTCAACGACCGACGCGTCGTGCTCGTCGGCACGCTGTCGAAGGCGCTCGGCTGCCACGGCGGCTTCGTCGCCGGCCGCGAGGACTGGATCGAGTTCCTGCGCCGCGAGTCGTCCGCGTACGCGGGTTCGAGCCCGCTGCTGCCGGCCGCCGCGCTCGCGGCGTGCGCGGCGCTGCGCGCGCTTCAAGAAGAGCCAGAACGACTCGCGCGGCTGCGCGCGCACGAGGCGCGCGTGCGCGGCTGCCTGTCCGAGCTCGGCCTGCAGCTCGGACCGCTCGAGTTCCCGGTATTCGCGATCGGCGCCGACCGCGAGCCCGGACGCGCGCGCTTCCACGAAGCGATGACCGCGCGCGGACTGTACCTGCCGTGGATCCGCTACGCCGATCGGCCCGCGGGCTACTACCGCATCGCGCTGTGCTCGGAGCACACGCCCGAGGACGTCGAGGCGCTGTGCGGGCTGTTGCGCGACGAGCTCGCGCTCGTCGAACCGTTCACCCTGAGGAGCGAGCGGTGAGGAGCGGGCGATGAAGGCGCGGCTGTTCGACGACGCACGACTCGCGCGCTGGGCGAGCGAGCACGGCACGCCGCTGTACGTCTACGACGCGGCGACGATCCTGAAGCGACTCGCCGAGCTCGCCGCGTTCGACCGCGTGCGCTTCGCGCAGAAGGCCAACGCGAACCTCGCGATCCTGCGCCTGTTGCGGCGCGCGGGCGCGCACGTCGACGCGACCTCGGCCGGCGAGATCGAGCGCGCGCTGCGCGCCGGCTATGCGCCCGCCGAGATCGCGTACACCGCCGACGTGCTCGACGACGCGGCGCTCGCGCTCGTCGTCGCGCGCGGCATCGCGGTCAACGCGGGCTCGGCGGACATGCTCGAGCAGCTCGCGGCCGCGCGTTGGCGCGGCGAGCTCGCGCTGCGCGTGAACCCGGGCTTCGGCCACGGGCACGACGACAAGGTCAACACCGGCGGCGAGTCGTCGAAGCACGGGATCTGGCACGGCGAGCTCGCCAGCGCCGTCGAGCGCGCGCGCGCCGCGGGCCTCGTGCCGCGCACGCTGCACATGCACATCGGCTCGGGCGCCGACTTCGAGCACCTCGCGCGCGTGTGCGGCGCGATGCGCGCGGCCGCGCTCGTCGTCGGCGATTCGCTGCGCACGATCTCCGCGGGCGGCGGACTGCCGACGCCGTACCGGCCGAGCGATCGGCGCATCAACGTCGAGCGCTACGCGCAGCTGTGGTGCGATACGCGCGACGCGATCTCCGCCGATCTCGGACACCGCGTCGAGGTCGAGGCCGAGCCCGGTCGCTACCTCGTCGCCGAATCAGGCCTCTTGCTCGCACGCGTGCGCGCGCGCAAGCGCCAGGGCGGCGTCGATTACCTGCTCGTCGACGCGGGGTTCCACAACCTCGTGCGTCCCGCGATGTACGGCGCGTTCCACCAGATCTCGGTCGTCGGTCGCGACGCCGAGCCGACGGAGCCGCGCGTCGTCGCGGGGCCGCTGTGCGAATCGTCCGACGTCTTCACGCAGCGCAAGGGCGGCGGCCTGGAGCCGCAGGCGCTGCCGGACGCGCGCGTCGGCGATCTCGTGTGCATCCACGACTGCGGCGCGTACGCGTCGAGCATGGCGTCGAACTACAACAGCCAGCCGCTCGCGGCGGAGCTGCTCGTCGAGGACGGCGTCGCGCGGCTGGTGCGTCGGCGCCAGGACTTCGATCACTTGCTGGCGCTGGAAGTCGACGGCGACTGAAGCGGCGCCGACGCGTCCTCTCGCAGCAGCGGCAGCCACTGCGCCCGCCGCGCATCCCGCTTCGCCCGCCCCGCCGCGCTCGTGAGCTCCGGGTCGCTGCTCGCCGAGTCGAACAGCGTCGAGTACGCGAACAGCGAGTACCCATCGCAGCGCTCGAGCGCGAGCTCGAACCGCGCGCGATCGACCGCGAGCTCTTGATCGTGGATCTGCAGCCCCATCACGAGCCGATGCGCGCCCTTCACGCCGCGCCACGTCTCGAGCCGGCTCGCGAACAGCGCGTTGTCCTTCGTGTAATTCATCGGCGCGAACAGATCGACGAGCCCCTCCGCCGCCCACGTCCGCGCGTCCTGGTAGTAGTGCGCGTAGTGGTGCTCGGGATCCGAACCGACCGCCGCAGACAAGACGGCGCTCGGCCGCACCTCGCGCTGCATCGCGCGGATCGCGCGCACGAGCAGCGTGAGCTGCTCGTTGCGCCACTTCGTCCACGCCGCCTTGTCGACGTCGGGCGCCTTGCCGACCTCGCGCTCGTACAGCGCGACCGTGCGCGCGTCGCGCGGATAGTCGATGCCCGATCCGCTCGGGATCACCGGCGGCTCGCACGGGAAGCGCACGTAGTCCATGTGCAGTCCGTCGACCGCATAGCGCGCGAGCAGATCCGCGAACACGCTGACGACGTAGTAGCGGACCTCCGGCAGGCACGGATTGAGCGAGACGTAGAAGCGCTCCTGCAGCGGCTGGCGCGCGCCGTTCTGGTCGTACCACAGCCAGTCCGGGTGCTGGTGGTACACGTGCAGCGGGTTCTTCGGCGGCACGCCGCCCCACCACGCGGGCACGACGTTGACCCACGCGTGCAGCGCGATGCCGCGCGCGTGCGCTTCCTCGATCGCGACGGCGAGCGGATCGAAGCCGGGGTCGGCGCCGCCGAGCTCCTCGGCCCACGGTTCGAACGACGAGCGGTAGAACGCCGTCGCGTTGCCGCGCACCTGGAAGAACAGCGTGTCGAAACCCGCGTCGGCCGCGTTCGCGACGATCGAGCGCACGTCGGATTCGCTGCGGTAGTCCCAGCGCGTCGCCCACAGCGCGCGCGTCTTCGACGGCGGCGCCGGCTGCGGGCGCGACTCGGCGACGACCGCGGGAGGAGCCGGCGGCGGCGCCACGGGCGCCGGCTTCGAATCGCACGCGGCGAGCAGCGCGGCGAGCGCAACGACGAGAGTGAGCCACGCGCGCTTCACGCGGCCACCGACTTGCGCGTGTGACCGATGCTCAGCAGCGCGGCGACGCCCATCGTCACGCACAGCGAGATCGGGATGCTGAGCGGCCACGCGAGCTTCGCGGGCCCGCCGAGCTTCAACCACGTCTGCAGCTCGGTCTGGAAGAACAGCAGCGCGCCGCACGCGATCCCCGCGAGCAGTCCGGCGACCACCGCGCCGTCGGCGAAGCGCCGCCCCGGCACGAGCGCGCACGCGAACGCGCCGAGGATGCCGCCGTAGACGATCGTCATCGCCTGCAGCGCGGTGTCGACGAGTTGCTTGCTCCCGTCGGCGTTGTAGCGCGCGAAGAAGACCGCGATCCCCGCGAGCAGCACGCCGAACACGAGTCCGAGCGAGCGCACGCGCGACATGGAGCTCGGCGCCGCGTTCGCGCTCGGCCGCACGTCGTTGACCCACGTCGCGGTCGCCGCGTTGATCGTCGCGCCGAGGCTGGCGATCGCGGCCGCGAACAAGCCGGCGAACACGAGCCCGCGCAGTCCGGTCGGGATCACGTGCATGATGAAGTTCGGGAAGATCCGGTTCGTGTCGCTCGGGTCGTACGCAGCGACGGTCGCGTGGCGGTGGTACAGCCACAACATCGTGCCGACGGAGAGGAACAGGATCACCACCGGGAACGTGAACAGCCCCGCCGTGACGAGCGAGCGCGTCGCGCCCTTCTGGCTGCGCGTGTTGAGCAGGTGCTGCACCATCATCTGGTCGGTGCCGTGGGTCGCGAGCACGAGCGTCATGCCGCCGAGCACGGCCATCGGCAGCGAATTGAGCTCGGCGTACCAGGGCTTCCCGCCGAGATCGAGCTGGATCACGCGCGTCTTCGCGGCGCCGAGCACCTCGCTCCACGCCTGCTCGAGCGGCACTTCCGTGTGCCACAGCCCGAACGCGAGCGCGGCTGCCGCGCCGACGAGGAACGTCATGCCCTGCGCGACGTCGGTCCACACGATCGCCTTCAGCCCGCCGAGCAGCGTGTAGAGCGTCGAGAGCAGCGCGATCGCCGCGATCGCCGCGATCGTGTTCGTCTCGGTCACGACCGAGAACGCGATCGCCGCGATGTACATGCGCACGCCGGACGCGATCAGGCGACCCGCGAGGAACGCCCACGCGCTCGCGCGCTGCGCACGCGGACCGAGGCGCTGACCGAGAAAGCCGTACGCGGTCTCGAGGTTCAGCTTCCAGTACAGGCCGATCAAGAAGGTCGCGAGCACGACCTTGCCGATCAGGTTGCCGATCGCGAACTGCAGGTAGTTCCAGTTGCCGACGTACCCGCGCTCGGGCACGCCGATGTACGTCGCGGCCGAGATCTCCGTCGCGAGGATCGAGAACACGACGGCCCACGCGGGCAGGCTGCGATTCGCGCGCAGGTGGCTCTCCGCGCCCTCTTGTCCGCGCGACGCGCGCCACGCGATGCCGACGAGCAACGCCGTGTACGCGGCGAGCACGAGCCAGTCGACCGAGTGCATCGGCGCGCGAGCCTACGCGCTGCGACGATTGCGTTCTAGGCCGTGACGAGCTCGCGCGCGAGCACCGCCGCGCCGAGCGCGGGCGCGGCGCGCAGCTTCGAGACGACGAGTCGTTCGGCGACGAGCTCGCCGGCGCGCAGCCACGCGCGCTCGAGCTCGACGTCGCGGCAACCGGCGAGCATCGCGGCGAGGTGCTCGTGCCACGCCGCGCGCAGCACCGCGCCGCCGGCATCGTCGAGGATCTGCCCGAGGCGCTGCCCGACGACGATCCGCTCGAGCACCTGCGGCCGTTCGGGATTCGAGCGCGCGCGCGTCAGCCGCTCGAAGCACAGCGCCGCCGCGCACGCGCCTGCGCGTTCGAGCAGCTCCGCCGCGCGCGGATCGCCGTCGCCCGCGGCGAGCTCGACGAACTCGCGGCCGTGCGGGCCCGGCGCGAGCGCGCGCCAGCGCGCGTTGATCCGCGACGGCGCGAGCTCGTCCTCGAACGTCAGACCGGGCGCGACCTCGAGCTCCCACGCCTTGTGGAACCGCGGCGCGAGCTCGTCGAGCGACCGCACGCGCCCGTCGAGCTTGAACGCCTCGGCGATGCCGGTCCCGCCGCCGACGTAGTACGCGTCGCGCACGCCGCGGAACGCGCCGCTCGCCGCGTGCTCCTCGCCGACGCCGCAGCAGTAGCCGTCGCTCCACAGCGCGCGCAGCGGCGCGGCGACGCGCACGCCGCGCGCCTCGACCGCGGCTTCGATGCGCGCCGCGAAGTCCGGGATGCGCGGGCCGTTCTTCGAGACCGCGATGCCGCGCGCGTCGCGCGTCTTGAGTCCGGGGAAGCACGCGCCGAGCTCGACCTCGCGCGCACCCGCCGCGCGCGCGAGCGCGGCGATCGCGTCGGCGGTCAGCTCGACCCACGCGTCGCCGGCCGCGCGCTCCTCGCGCGAGAGCTCGCTCGCGCGCTCGACGAGGCTCGCGCGCTGCTGTTCGAGCTGCTGTTCGAGCTGCTGGGCGAGCGGCGCCGGCTCGAAGCACGCGCGCGGATCGTCGCGCCACGCGCGCACCTCGCGGCACGGGCCGAGCTCGTACAACCCGCCGAACAACGACACGACCTCGTGCGCCTTCAGCTCGGTCGCACCGCCGTCGAGTCCGATCAGCACGCGCTCCACGCGGCCATCCTCGGCACCGGCGGGCACCCGCGGCAAGGCGCGGGACGCCGCCGACGCATGCGCAGCGCGTGCGCGACGCGCTCCGATACCGTCCCCCGCTCGCGTCGGATACCCTGTTAGCGCCCCCAGGGCATTCCATGCTCAGCGCCGCCTGCCTGATCGTCGCCGGTCTCGTCCCTCCATCACCGACCGCGGCGGCGACGCCGCGCGCCGTCGCCCAACGCCCGACCGAGCGCGAAGCGCGCGCCGTCTGGCTCGGCCTCGACTCGCCCGCGCTGCAATCGCAGGCGTCGATCGCCGAGGCGATGGACAACCTCGCCGCGTGGGGCTTCAACACCGTCTTCGTGCAGGTGCTCGACGGCTCGAAGACGCTGTACCCGAGCCCGGTGCTCGCCGCCGAGACCGGCCGCGCGGTCGACGCGCGCTTCGAGCAGCGCGACC
>SCVU01000445.1 GCA_004296785.1 Planctomycetota bacterium | reverse complement strand
GGCGGCGAACGGGAAGAGCCGCCACGCGAGTCCCGCGCGCTCGTGGAACGCGGCGGCGAACCACGCGGGCGGCAGCCACGCGATCGAGGCGGGCAGCGGTTCGGCGCTCGACGACAGCTCGCGCAGCGCCGCGACCTGCCGCAGCCCGACGACGAGGCCGATCAGCACGCCGACGACGAGCAGCGTCTGCAGCGCGACGAGCAGGCTCTCCGCGCGACCGGCGAGCGCGCTCTGCGCGAGCACGAGCAGCGCCGCCAGGCACGCGACCTGCGCGAGGCCGGCGCCGAACAGCGCGGCGCGCTGCGCGAGATCGCCGTGCATGAGCAGCGCGGCGGGCAACAGCGACGCGCTCGCGATCAACAACAGCAGCAGCGCGGCGTGCAGCGCGCGCGCGGCGGCGAGGTCGCGGCGCGCGACCGGCTGCGCCTCGACCCAGGCCTGCGCGGGATCGCGGCGCAGCACGGCGCCGAGATCGCCGAGCAGCGGGATCGCGGCGAGCGCAGCGCTGAACGCGAGCGCGCACAGCGCGTAGCCCCACGTGCCGAGCTCGTCGCGCACGAGGCCGCACAAGAGCGCCGACATGCCGGCGTGCGTCAACAGCGGCGCGATCGGCGCGCCGCCCGCGGCCTCCGCCTTCCAGCGCGCTGCGAGCAGCGCGCGCACGCGACGCGGCATGTCCGGCACGCTGAGCTGCTCCGCGCTCAGACGAGCAGCACCATCTGCAGTTGGTAGCGGAAGCGCACCGTCAGCGGATGATCCGAGCCGAGCGCGCCGAAGGCCTCGAGCAGCGCCTGCTTCGCCGCGGTGCCGTGCTCACCCGGGTGCGACTTGACGATCTCGAGCAGCGCGGCGAGGCCTTCCTCCTCGCGCTTCGCGCCGATCAGTCCGCGCGCGTGCTGGATGCGCGCGCCGAGATCGTTCGGATCGCGCTTCAGCGCCGCGGCCGCGGTGTCGAGCTCCGACGCCTGCTGCGCGAGCGCGAGCTGCGCGGCGAGCGCCTTCGCCGGCGCCTTCTCGCGCGCCTCCTCCGACAGCTTGTCGTACACCGACTGCGCCTCGGCCTGGCGACCGGCGTTGCACAGCATCGAACCGAGCAGCACGCGCGCCTCGTCGTGCTCGGGCATCTCGCTCAGGATCTCGCGCAGCAGCGCGAGCGCCTGCTCGAGCTCGCCCGCGGCTTCCATCTCCTTCGCGATCGCGAGCGGATCCATCTGCTTGTCGCCGACCAGCGTCTCGAGGAAGCGGCGCAGGTCGCGCTCGGGCAGCGAGCCCGTGAAGCCGTCGACGATGCGGCCGTCCTTGACCGCCATCACCGCGGGAATGCTCTGGATCTGGAACGCCTGCGCGAGCTCCGGCTCGCGATCGGTGTCGACCTTCGCGAGCACCCACGCGCCGTTCGCCTCCTTCGCGAGCCGCTCGAGCAGCGGGCCGAGCGTCTTGCACGGCCCGCACCACGGCGCCCAGAAATCGATGAGCACGGGCGTCTTGCGCGAGCGCTCGACGACCTCCTTCTGGAAGGTCGCGGCGGTCACGTCGATGGTGTGCGGCACTTCGGTCATGGCGCCAACTTAGGTCGGAGCGCGAGCGCGCGCCACCACCACCGCGCGGCCGGGCCGCGCGCGCAACGCGCGCCGCGCGAACGCGCCATCGAACGCGGCGAGTTCGCTACGCTACGCGAATGGAGCTGTTCGTCCCCGGACCGGCGGGTCGCCTCGAGGCGATCTGGTGGGACGTGGCGGGAGGCGCGCGCGCGCGCGCCGCGGCGGTGCTGTGCCATCCGCATCCGCTGTTCGGCGGGACGATGCACAACACCCTCGTGTTCCGCGCCGCGCGTGCGCTGCGCGCGTGCGACGTCGCAACGCTGCGCTTCAACTTCCGCGGCGCGGGCGCGAGCGAAGGGACGCACGACGGCAACGGCGCGGAGGAGGACGACGCCTCCGCCGCGCTCGACTGGGTCGCCGCGCGATTGCCGGGCGTCGAGCTGTGGGGCGCCGGCTTCTCGTTCGGCGCGCGCACGATGGGCGCGCTCGCGGCGCGCGACGAGCGGATCCGCCGCGTGATCCTGATGGCGCTGCCGATCAAGCGCTTCGACTGCCCGGGCATCGACCGCCTGCGCCAGCCGGGCTACCTGCTCTTCGGCGGCCGCGACGAGTACGGCACGCGCGCGGAATTCCAGGCGCGTTACCCGAACCTGCCGCCGCAGCTCGAGCTCGACGAGGTCCTCGAGGCGACGCATCTGTACAAGGGCTGCACGCCGCGGCTCGAGGAGCGCGTGCTCGCCTACGCGCGGCGCGCACTCGGCCTGCCCGCGGGCGAGCCGGCGCTCGAAATCGGCGCACGTGCGAAGGAACAAGCATGACTCCGGACGATCTGCCGCAGGACGCCGCCGCCGAGCTCGAACCGCCGAAGGGGCTCGAGCCCGCGATCCGCGTCGTGATGATGCCGCGCGACACGAACGCGCTCGGGACGATCTTC
>SCVU01000052.1 GCA_004296785.1 Planctomycetota bacterium | reverse complement strand
AGCCGGGTCCGGCGCTCGTGGTCGGGCGGCGCTGGCGGCGGTTGCCGCTGGTCGGACGCGGCTCGTCGCCGGCCGGCTGGTCCTCGGTGCGTTCCGCGGCGCCCATCGCGGCCATGCGCTCGCGGTGATTCGCCACGCCTTCCTCGACGGAGGTCGCGAGGCGCTCGATCAGCAGGCGCACGGACTTGAGCGCGTCGTCATTGCCCGGGATCGCGATGTCGACGAGCGTCGGATCGCAGTCGGTGTCGAGCAGGCCGATCACGGCCACGCCCATCTTGCGCGCTTCCTTGACCGCGTTCGCTTCGCGCAGCGGATCGACGACGACCATCGCGCCGGGGATGCCGGTGAGGTCGCGGATGCCGCCGAGGTTGCGGAAGATCTTGCGGCGCTCGCGGCGCAGCGAAGACATCTCCTTCTTCGTGCGCAGTTCGCTTTGCGTCTCCTCCTGCGTCTCGAGCTCCTCGAGCCGGCGCAGCCGGCTGCGGATGACCGAGAAGTTGGTCAGCGTGCCGCCGATCCAACGCTCGGTGACGGCCGGCATCGAGGTGCGCTGGCCGACGTCGCCGATCACGCCCTTGACCTGGCGCTTCGTGCCGACCCACAGGACCTGCTGGCCCTCGGAGACGATGTGGAAGAGGAAGTTCTGGGCCCGCAGCAGACCCCGCAGGGTCTCGCGCAGGTCGATGATGTGGATGAGGTTGCGACGCCCCTGAATGTACGGGGCCATCTTCGGATTCCACCGCGACACGCGGCATCCGAAATGCACACCTGCATCGATGAGTTGCTGAACGGTGAGGTTTTCCATGGGAAGCAGAGCGCGCGAGCGGCCACGCGGCGGCCCGACGCGGTCCCGCGCGGCGCGCGCCCCGGTGGGATGCACTCGGAGCTCGCGCGCGGAGACGACGGACGACTGGGAAGCGGAGCGAACGAAAAAGGGAAGCCCGAAGCGCCGCGCCCGTGAGGGGCCCGGCTCGTCGAGCGGGCCGAAGAGTCTACTCAGCGCGCGTGGCGAGTCAATTTCAGAGCGAGCGCGCGCGCGCCGAGCCGCGCCGCGGCGAACGCTCACGCCGCTGTCGAGTCCGCGGCCGCACCCTCGTTGACGCGCTCGTCCCGAGTGCGGATCCTGCTCGGCACGCGCGCTCGCGCGCGCGCCCGCCGCGTCTACTTCCGGGACCGATAGGCCCCCTCCGGCGGCCAAACCGCGCTCCGGGGCGCTCCAGAGGGCATCGGTGCGCGCTCCACCCCGCGCGCCGTGTATGGGCAAGGTACAATGCAATTTCGTATGCCGGCCCGTCGCGCCCGTCTCCGCCGTACCCTCGTTCCCGATTCCGAGCCTGTTCGGGACCGGCAGCACCCGCGCGCGCCCGCCCTGATCCGAGGGCGGAGCCCCGCGTGAACCCGACCCCGGTCTGCCTGCACGCCGATCTCGCCGGCGACCACCCGCTGCCGGCGGGCGCGCTGGCGG
>SCVU01000444.1 GCA_004296785.1 Planctomycetota bacterium | reverse complement strand
TCGTGGCGCAGCCGTCGTAGCGTGTTCCGCGCTACGGTCCCAGTCGTAGCCAGTTCCCAGGATGCCTGGGAATTAGTTGGTTGCGCGGCCGAACGGTCGTAGTACGTGTCAACGAGATCGCCTGCTCGCGCATGGCCTTGTTCGCAGCGTGCCATCGGTCATCCTCCTGCCGAGTCTGACTGAGTTAGGAACGGGAGAGCCGACCGTGAGCATAGCACCGCTGCGCGATCGCGGACGGGTAGTCTGATGACCTGTCCGCACGCCTTGCCCCGCGCTATGCTCCTTGCTGGGCGGTAGCTCCAAGCCGCGCACTCCGCGCCAGTTCCAAGCCGCCCGCACGAGGCCGCTTGGAATGCCGACCGCTGAACTAACCGTCGAGTGGTTTCCCTCCGCTCGCTCTTCGAGAGTCCCCCTAACGCCGCGTCTCCGGTATCGGAACGGGGATGGACAGCTCGGCGGTTTCGCCTGCGCTCACGATGACGCTGAACGGACCGGCGATCGTGGTCGGGTCGGCTGTATCCCACGGCCTCAGCGTGACCACCCACTCTCCGGGCGCGAGCTGGAACCGTGCCTCCGTCGCGTATCCACGTTCGCTACGACGGTTGGTGCCTCGTTCGACGACTAGTTCACCAGCGACAGGCTTCCCATCGGGTCGCACCAGCGTGACGTGCAAGTCGCCTCCGCGCTCCAGCACGAGGACCAGGTCGTCGCGCAGCTCACTTGCCGCGAGCGTGAGCGAAGTCGGCGGCACGACGAACACGCTGTCCTTCGGAGCGATCGACATCGGCACGCCCGGCGGCAGGTCGGCGAATGCGAACGCGCCCTTCGTGTCCGTCGTCGTCTGCACGCGGTGCGGCCCCTTCTTTGTTTGGAACCCGCGCGGCATTGAGGCGCCCACATCGAGTGCCAACTCGATCGCGCAGCCGGAGACGGGTGTGCCGCTCGCATCGACCGCACGTCCGCGCAGCTCAGCGAGCCCGACATCGAACGCGCCCTCATTGCGACCGGACTCGATCTCGATCGACCACCGCGCCGGAATCGGCAGCGATGGATGCTCGATCACCAGTTCGCGACGGCCGGGTTCTAGCTCCGCGAGCGTGAACCTCCCGGCGCCGCTGGTGCGTACCTCTCCCGCATCGGGAAAGTAGCGCTCCCCCTGGCCGGCATTCTTACCCGGTACTGCTCGCAGCAAGCCTCGTACGGTCGCGCCCGCCAGCGGCCGACCGCGCGACGTGATCACTCCCGCGAGCGAGGTGCTCGGTGGGAGCCGGATTTCGAAGGTCTCGTGCCCACCGTCGAGCTGGATGTCGGAAGCACCGCGCTCGCGCCACGCGCCGCTCGACGAGATCACCGCGACCCGATGCTGACCGGTGGCAAGGTTCTCGAATCGAGCGGTACCGCTTTCGTCCGTGGGAACTTCACGATGAAAGGCGTCGTGATCGCTCGATGCCGCGCTCGTAAGCCGCACGATGCAATCGGTCGCCCGCTCTTGTCCCACCCAGACGAGCACGGCCAGAGAGCCACCGCGTTCGAGTTCCAATTCGATGCGCTGGGGGTCCTTGTTGATCGGGGCTTCGATGTCGCGTTTCAATCCCACGTAACCCTCGGCTCGGACGGTCAACGTGGTCGCGCTTCCCAAAGCGCGCGCGAATTGTCTCTCGCCGTTCGCATCGGTGCGCACCTCGGCATGCATCGCGGGTACCGAGGTAGGTTCGCGACTCGCCTTCGGGTGTCGGTATTCACGATTGGAAACGTTGACAACAGCACCGGCGATCGGCGCGCGCGTGTCGGCGTCGAGAAGCCTCACCGTCATCAGCAACGACGGCTCAAACGCGACCGTTCCGAGGTCTTGCATTCCGCCGACGAGCGCAGGCGCCAGCGTGAGCACGGAGTAGTCGTACCCCTCTGCCGCGAGTTGAACGAAGAGGGTCTTCGCGTTCGCCGGCACCATCGCATCGAACGTCGTCACCCCATCTACCGGCCCACCCGGCGATGTCTTCACGGTGAAGGAGTTGTCGATCTGTACCCAGCCCGGTTGCAGCGCGAGCGAGGCTCCGCTTCGCGCGTCGATTGCTCGAACTTGGTACTGAGTCGTAGGGTGAATCGTCAGCACCACGCCTTCGGTACCCGGAGGCACCACAAGCACTGGCGCGAGCGGTGAAGCCATCACCGGATCGTGGTGCTTCGCTTGCGCGCGGAGCGTCCACTTGCCACCCGGACCCGAGAGGCCGAACATTTCAAACGCGCCATCAGCCGCGACCTCGACGAGCCGGCTCCGCATCACTTCGGCGTCGTACGCCACCCCCTCGGGTCGGGAATAGGTTGCGAGCACGAACACCGGCATGCCGAACTGCGCCGCGCCCTCCACACGCCCCCGAATCGCGTAGCCATCCGCCACGACAAGCTCGACGCCTGTGCATTCGAGACCGTCGCAGGTCCCACTCGCGACGTATGGCGGATGCTCCTTGCTCTCGACGAGCAACCCCCACCGCCCTAGCGGCAGTCCGTCGAGGTCGAACGTCCCGTCGGTCTTGGTGACGCCGGCTCGCATCCACACGGCCGCCTCGTTCTCGTCCTTCGTGGCGCGCGCAAACAGATCGGCGCCCGCTAGGCCGACCCCCCGCAGATTGACGACGCTTCCCGCGAGCCGCAGCCCGCGCTGCATCTCAATGTCGCCGAGGTTCTTGCCGCTCGGCGGAACGCCGAGAGGATCCACATCGAGTGGTG
>SCVU01000443.1 GCA_004296785.1 Planctomycetota bacterium | reverse complement strand
CGGTGCGGCACAGCGCGTACGCCTTCTCGACGTCGCCGACTTCCTTGAGGTCGAAGCGGTGCGCCCAAAACGGCTTGCCGAGCGGTGCCTGCTCGTACCAGTAATCCTCGGGCGCGACGCGGACGAGCAGCGGCTTGCGGCCCGACTGCAGGCGCAGCAGATGGTGCGGCCCCGCGAGCGGCGTCCAGTGCGCGAAGTGCGGCGTGACCTTGTGCGGCGCGTCCTGGTCGTCGGCGAAGTACGTGTGCGGCGTGCCGCTCGTGACGAGCAGCGCGTCGAAGCCGCTGGCGGCGAGCGCCGCCTCGACCTTGCGGATGCGGTCGGTGAAGTGCGTGCCGAACAGGCGGTCGAGCTGTGCGGGCGTCGGCTCGTCGGCGGGGCGCGCGGGTTTCGCGGCGGGCGCGGCGCTGCTCTTGGAGACGGTTGCGGCGGCGGGCTTCGCAACCGTCTTCGCGGCGGCGCTCGCGACGATTCGTGCGGCGGGCTGCGTCACGCGCGGCGCGGGGCGGGCCGTGCGAGCGGCCGGCTTCTTCGACTTCGACATGGGGCGGATCTTGGCGGTGCCGTAGGGGCGGAGCAAGGACGGAGGGGGCGGAAACGCGAACCGCGGGCTAGGTGACTCGCCGCTTCGCGCTCCGGGCGTTTCCAGCGGCGTTTCGGCGTCCAGTGCGTCGCCCGAGCTCGCGCTCGATCTGCGCGATCGTCGGCAGGCTGCCGCGCAGTTCGCGCGGCAGCGCGTGCACGAGCTGCGTCTCCCACGCAGCGACTCCGATCGGACGCGCGAGACTGCGCAGCGCGTACTCGACGACGAGCTTCGACTTCGTGCGGCACAGCAGGAGCCCGATCGTCGGCTGGTCCGCCGGATGTCGGAGCTTGTCGTCGACGGCCGAGAGGTATGCGTTCAATTGGCCGACGAACGCGGGATCGAACGGCACCGCCTTGAGCTCGATCACCACGTAGCGCCGCAAGCGCAGGTGGTAGAAGAGCAAGTCGACGCGCAGCTCGTGGCCGTCCGCGTCGATGGGCACCTGTCGCCCCACGAACGCGAAACCGGAGCCGAGCTCGATCAGGAATCGCTGGATGTGGTCGACGAGTGCTTGCTCGACGTCGCGCTCGCGCCGCGCATCCGCGGTTCCGAGGAAGTCGAACAGGTACGGATCTTTGAAGGCCTGCGCAGCGAGATCAGACTCCGAGGGAGGAAGAGTGGCGGCGAAGTTCGTGATCGCCCTGCCCTGGCGTGCGTGGATGCGTCCGCGGATCTGCGCCGCCAACGTGCCTTGCGACCAGCCGTGTTCGATGACCTGATGGGCGTACCAGATGCGATGAGCGCGTTGATCGACTCGCTCCAGCAGCGTGATCTGGTGGTACCAGGGCAATTGTGCAAGGAGCTCTTGCACAATTGGCCGATCAGGCCAAGCCGCTGCGAAGGCGCGCATGTACTTGAGGTTGCGCGGCGAGAACCCGCGCATGTCCGGGAACGCGTCCTGCAAGTCGTGCGACAGCCGGTCGATCACACGGGCGCCCCAACCTTGCTCGCCCTGCCGGCCGAGAATCGCTCGCCCGATGTCCCAGTACAGCAGGATCAGCGAGCGATTCGCGTGGAGGACGACGCGGACGCGCTCCTGCCGGATGCGCGCCTTGATCGCCGCGAGCGCGCGTCCGTATCCCTTCTCGATCGCCATGCGATCGCGACATTGAGCTGATCGGGCGCCTCGCGCGACCCACGACCGATGGGTTCGCGCTCGGCGGTACCTGCGCCTTCGAATTCGCGTCCGCGAGCGGGCGCAGGACTGCTGACCACGACTTGCCGCGTCGGCAGCCGCAATCGGTGATTCGTCGCTCGAAGCCGCGACTCGCGAGTCAGCGCTGAACAGGGGGTGGCGTGCAGCCGGGACGAAGCCACAGAACCGTCCAGCAGAGCTTGAACGCCGGGAACATCACGTCGCGCGAGTACACGCCGTGCTCGACGCCGGGGAACGCACGCTCGAGCGCAGCAAGCGCCTCTCTCCACCCGGCCATCTCTTCGTGCATCTCGAACCAGCCGCCCTCGAGGCCGCGCGCGCCGAGTCCGAGGCAGATGCAGTCGACGGCGTACAGGTCGACCTTGTAGCCGGCGATCCACTCGACGGCTTCGAACTCGACGATCCAGGAGAACTTGCCATCGGGGTGGCGGTAGCCGATCGCGTCGCCGTGGAGGATCTCCAGTCCGGAGCGATCGGTTGCGCCTCTTGCGCTCGAGTTCATTGCGAACGCCCTCGCGACGGCCTGCGATCGCGCGCTCGCGCGTCGCGCGCGATCATCGTCAGCTCTGCTGTGCCGGTTTCAGCAGCCTGTTGATCGGACGCGCGCACAGCGCGAGCAGCACCGCGGCTCCGATCGCGTACCCGGCGATCGCCAGGAAGAGCTGCTGGTTCGGCAGGTTCGCGCGGTCGTAGTAGTTCGCGATGCGGCCGCCCCAATACGAGCCGACCGAGATCGACAGGAAGAACACGCCGAGCATCAGGCCGGCGATTCGATCGGGCGCGAGGCGGCTGAACGTCGACAGGCCGACCGGGCTCAGGCACAGCTCGCCGATCGAGTGGCACAGGTACGTCAGCGCGAGCCACAGCGGGCCGACCTTGATCGCGTCGTTGCCTTCGACGAGCAAGCTCGCGCCCCACGCGAGGATCAGATAGCCCAGACCCGCGAAGAACAGGCCCAGCGAGAACTTGATCGGGCTCGACGGATCGCGCCGGCCGAGGCGGATCCACAGCCACGCCATCAGCGGCGCGCACGCGATGATCAGCACCGAGTTGACCGACTGGAACCACGTCGACGGGAACTCGACGCCCAGGATCTCGTTGCGCGTCCGCAGCAGCGCGAAGTCGTTCAGCGTGGAACCGGCCTGCTCGAACGCGGACCAGAACACGCACGAAGCGAGGAACAGGAGCAGGATCACGTACAGCCGCCGGCGCTCCTCGGCGCTGTAGCGTCCGGCTGTGAACATCCACGCGAAGAACGCGACCGCGGTGCCGGTGAGGATCCAACCGAAGGCCTCGTCGATGCGTTGGATCGAGAGCACGTAGGTTCCGCTCGCGTGCAGCAGCGCGCCGCCGCCGATCAGCGCGGCGCATCCGATCAGGCCGGCCCACAGCACCTTCACGTCCCGCGCGCGCTGCGCCGCGTCGGTCGCACCGGCGGGCGCGAGCCCCGCGCTGCCCAGATTCTTGCCGCCGGCCATGTACTGCAGGATCCCGATGAACATGCCGACGGCCG
>SCVU01000442.1 GCA_004296785.1 Planctomycetota bacterium | reverse complement strand
CGCGGCGAAAGCGTGCTTCGACGAAGGCGGCAGCGAGCTCGACATCCACCACGCGTACCTCGCGGCGGTCGGCTGCACGGAGACCGAGCTCCCCTACCCGACGATCATCGCGCACGACGAGAAGGCCGCGATCCTGCACTACACCGGCAAGCGCACGCAGCGCCGCGGCAAGGTGTTGTTGATCGACGCGGGCGCGAGCTACGGCGGCTACGGCGCCGACATCACGCGCACGTACGCGGGCCGCGGCTCGCCGAAGACGTTCAAGGACCTCGTCGCGGGCATGGAGACGCTGCAGCGCGATCTGTGCGCGCGCGTGCGGCCCGGCGTGCCGTACCTCGAGCTGCACCGGCACGCTCATCTTGCGATCGGCGAGCTGCTGCACGCGAACGGCGTGCTCGCGATCAGCGGCGAGGAAGCGCTCGCCGAGGGCCTGACGCGGCCGTTCTTCCCGCACGGGCTCGGCCACTTCCTCGGTCTGCAGGTGCACGACGTCTCGGGTCGCCAGCAGGCGCCCGCCGGCGGCAGCGTGCCGCCGCCGCCGGAGTTTCCGTACCTGCGCACGACGCGGATGATCGAGGCGGGTCAGGTGTTCACGATCGAGCCCGGCCTGTACTTCATCGCGATGCTGCTGCGCGACCTGCAGAGCGGGCCGCGCAAGCGGCTGGTCGATTGGAAGCTCGTCAGCGAGCTCTCGCACTGCGGCGGGATTCGCATCGAGGACAACGTCGTGGTCACGAGCGACGGGCACCGCAATCTGACGCGGCCGTTCTTGCCGTAGTCGACGACGTACTACCGATCCAACACGAGCTCGACCGCGGTCGCGCTCACCGCGTCGACGCGCGCGCTCGCGACGCCGTCCGAGCACTCGCACGCGATCAAGAGCTCGCGCACGTTGACCGGCCCCGTCGCGAAGCGGCCGTGCAGGTCGGCCACGAGCGCGCCGACGCGCGGTGCGCCGCGCGCGCTCGTCACCCACACGATCGCACCGGCGCGCGCGCTGCGATCGGCGCGCAGCACGCGGCCGCGGCAGCCGTCGCGCGGCTCGCCCAGCGCTTGTGCCGACGGCAGGAACGGCACGCGCGCCGACTCGCGCTCGCTCCACAGCCCGACCGCTTCCGACGCCTGCACGTAGACCGCGGTCCACCACACGCTGATCCGGTACACGCCGCCCGCGGCGGGCACGCGGAACCGCGCGCCGTCGGCGAGCGGTTCGTGCGCGTCGCTCTCGACGAGCTCGAACGCGCCGTCGGCGCCTTCGCGCTCGAGCGAGAAGACGGGCTCGGCGTGCCGATCGAGCCACTCGGGCCGCGCCCAGCCGCGCGCCTCGAGCCAGCGCGCCGGCTCGCGGCCCGCCGACGGATCGAGGCCGCCGAGGTCGAACCCCGCCTCGAGCTCGAACGGCCCGCGCCTGCCTTCGCGCGAGTGGAACGAACACGGGAAGACGAGCGCACCGGAATCGAGCTTGTGCATGGGGATCCTGCTTGGAGCTCCGCGCGGAGCGCCCCGAGCATCGGCTCGCTCGATCAAGCAGCGGTCGCCGCGGCGTGAAGAATGCGCAGAGGTCTTGCATGCGCAGGCGCGCGAGGACGGAATGGCGCGATGATCAAGAGCCGCTGCTCGAGCCTGCTGCGCCGCGCGAGCCTGCTGTTCGCGGCCGCGGCGATCGGACTGTGCGCATGCGCGTCGACCGACGACGCGCCGCTGGATCCGTCGCAGCGCGTGCAGGCGCGCTCGCTGCTCGGCGAGCCGCTGCGCGCGCCGCCGATCGCGGCGGCGGACCGACCCGCGCTCGAGCAGCGCCTGCTCGAGGCGCGAGCCGCGCGCGAGCTCGACCCACAGGGCGAGCTCGCCAGCGTCTGGCTCGGCCGGCGCCTCTCGGCGCTGAATCGCTTCGACGAGGCGCTCGACGAGTTCTCGCGCGGGCTCGAGCTGCACCCGGAGTCGTACAAGCTGCTGCGCTTCCGCGGGCATCGCTTCATCACGCTGCGCAAGTTCGAGCGCGCGGAGAACGACCTCGCCGAGGCGGCGCTGCTCGTGCGCGGCCAGCCCGACGAGGACGAGCCGAACTCGAACCCGGATGCGGCGAAGTCGTACCCGAGCACGATCCAGCACCAGATCCACTACCACCTCGCGCTCGCGCGCTACCTGCGCGGCGACTTCGCGCGCGCCGCGTGCGCGTGGAGCGACTGCCTGCACAGTGCGGGCGATTCGCCGGACGCGCTGTGCGGCGCGACGAACTGGTACTGCGCGACGCTGCTGCGCCTGGGTCGCGAGCAGGACGCGCGCGCGCTGCTCGAGCCGATCCGCGCGGACCTGCCGGTGCGCGAGGCCGGCGGCTACCTGCGGTTGTGCCTGCTCTACAAGGGCGAGCTCGCACCGGAAGAGCTGATCCCGGCCGACGAGACGAGCGCGGTCAACGTCGCGACGCTCGCGTACGGCCTCGGCAACTACTGGCTCGCGAAGGGCGACAAGGTGAAGGCGCGCGAGGCGTTCGTGCGCGCCGCGTCGTCGCCGGCGTGGATGGCGTTCGGGCGCATCGCGGCCGAGGTCGAGCTCGCGCGGCGATGAGCCTCGGGACGAGCGCGCCCGACGCCGAGACTCGTCCTGGTGAGGAGGCCGGCGACGGCGGCTACCGGCGCGTGCTCTCGCTGCTCGACGCGACGCTGCTCGTCGTCGGCTGCATCATCGGCGGCGGGATCTTCTTCAATCCGCAGAAGGTCGCGCAGCTCACGGGCGACGCCGGCGGCGCGCTCTTGTCGTGGGGACTCGGCGGCGCGATCGCACTCGCCGGCGCACTCGTCTACGCCGAGCTCGGCGGCGCGTACCCGCGCGCGGGCGGCGTGTACGTCTACCTGCGCGAGGCGTTCGGTCGCCTGCCCGCGTTCCTGTTCGCCTGGTCGGTGCTGCTGATCATCGCGCCCGGCGCGCTCGCGGTGATCGCGATCTTCTTCGCGCAGAACCTGCGCACGTTCCTGCCCGCGCTCGGCACCGGCTCGGAGCGCTGGATCGCGAGCGCCGTGCTCGCCGTGCTCGCGCTCGTCAACGCGCGCGGCGTCGTGCTCGGCAGTCGCGTGCAGGGCGTGTTCACGCTCGGGAAGCTCGCCGCGTTCGTCGTGATCGCCGTGGCCGGCCTGTGCTGGTCCGGCGCGCCGCTCGAGCGCTTCGCGGGCACGGAGACCGCGCCGCCTTCGCTGCAGAGCGCCGGCATCGCCGGCGTCTGGCTCGCGCTCGTGCCGATCCTGTTCTCGTACGGCGGCTGGCAGAACGCGACGTTCGTCGCCGCCGAGATCCGCGAGCCGCGGCGCAACGTGCCGCGCGCGATGCTGATCGGCGCGGCGATCGTCGTCGCGGTCTACCTGTCGTTCAACGCCGCATTCCTGCGCATCGCGACGCCGAGCGCGATCGCCGCCGAGCCGCGCTTCGCGACGCTCGCGACGGAGGCCGCGCTCGGTCCGATCGGCGCGCGCATCGTGTCGGTCGGGATCCTGCTCTCGACGTTCGGCATCTGCGCGGCGGTGCTGCTCGCGAATCCGCGCCTCGTGCAGGCGATCGCCGCCGACGGCTGCTTCTTCCGCGAGCTCGCGCCGCTGCATCCCGTCTACCGGACGCCGGCGCGCGCGATCCTCGCGCTCGGCGCGTGGGCGATCGTGCTCGTGTGGATCCCACTGACCGGCGGGCTCCTCGACGCGGTCGTGTTCGCCGACTGGGTGTTCTTCGGGCTGTGCGGTCTCGCGGTGATCGCGCTGCGCAAGAAGCAGCCGAACGTCGCGCGCCCCTACTTGTGCCCGCTGTATCCGTGGCTGCCGCTCGCGTTCTCCGCATGCGCGCTGGCCGTCGTCGTCGCCGCGCTGCGCAATGCCTGGACGGGCGGCGCGGCGCTGCTCGCGATCGGCGCGGGCCTGCTCGCGCTGGGTTTGCCCGTGTATTGGGCGTTCGAGCTGCGCCGCCGCCGCACCGGTTGACGCGCACCGTTGAAACGGCGCGCGCTTCGCTTCGGACCGGTGCTGGGACGGCGCGGGAACCCGCCGATCGCACGCCACAATTCCCTTATGCGGGAACGCGTCGCCCGCCGAAAGGACGCCGCAGCCGCGCACGCGGCTCCACTGCCCGATGGCGCACCGGCTCACCCCGCAAACGCTTCCCGAAGTCCTCGCCCGCATCGACAGCCTGCCCACGCTGCCGGCGGTCGCACTCGACGTGCTGCGCCTCGCGCAGGAGGAGAACGCCTCGGCCGCCGAACTCGCGACCGCGCTCGAGCGCGATCCGGCGCTGGCCGCGAAGCTGATCAAGCTCGCGAACTCGAGCCTGTTCAGCGCGGGCGACGAGACCACCGTGCTGCGCGACGCCGTCGTCCGCCTCGGCATGAAGACGGTCAAGCTGATGTCGCTGTCGTTCTCGCTGTCGGCGGCGCAATCGAGCTCGGTCGGTCAGGCCACGCTGCTCGGCGCGTACTGGCGCCACAGCCTGACGCTCGCGACGGCCAGCCGCGCGCTCGCGCGCGCCGCGCACTTCGACTGCGACGACGAGGCGTTCCTGTGCGGTCTGCTCGCCAACATCGGCCAGCTCGTGCTGCTCGACCTCGTGCCGAACGACTACGCGCGCGTGCTCTCGCGCGCCGACGGGCTCGTGCCGTCGCTCGCGCAGGAAGAGGCCGAGCTCGGCATGCATCGCGCGCACGTGTCGGACGCGCTGATCCGCAACTGGCGGCTGCCCGACCGACTGCGCCGCGGCGCGCAGTGGGCGCTCGGCCTGTCGACCTCGCCGCCGCCGCTCGACGCCACCGAGCGCAAGCTCCACGCGGCGCTCGAACTCGGCGGCCTCGCGACGCAATTGCTCGTCGACCACGGCGGCGCTGCGGCGCTGCAGCACCTGCTGCACGACGCGCGCCGGCACGGCGTGTCCGAGACGGCCGTCAACGACGCACTGCTGCGGCTCGAGTACGAGCTGCAGGAGATGGCGTCCTTGTTCCAGCTCGCGCTGCCGGCCGGGCGCGACCACGCGTCGATCCTCGACGAAGCGCGCCGGCAGATCGTCAGCGTGAGCCTCGGCGCGGTGGCCGAGCTGCGCCAGGAGCGCACGCGCTCCGAGGCTCTGGCGAGCGCGAACCGCGAGCTCACCGCGGCCGCGTCGACCGACGGGCTCACCGGCCTCGCCAACCGCGCGACCTTCGATCGCTTCCTGGCCGAGCAGCTCAGCTGCCGCACGCGCGGCGGCCTGCAGAAGGCGCTCGGGCTCGTGATGGTCGACGTCGACCACTTCAAGCGCTTCAACGACACGTACGGGCACGCGTGCGGCGACAAGGTGCTGCGCATCGTCGCGCAGCTCTTGAAGCGCGGCCTGCGCTCGAACGATCTCGCGGCGCGCTACGGCGGCGAGGAGTTCGCGATCGTCTACCCGGAGATCGGGCCGGAAGAACTGCGCGCGGCGGCCGAGCGGCTGCGCGCGTCGCTCGAGGCGCAGGTGCTCGAGCTCGACGGCCACATCGCGCAGGTCACGGCGAGCTTCGGCTGCGCGCACCTCGTGCGCGTCGAGCGCGACGACGACGGCGCGCGGCTGTGCGCGGCCGCCGACAAGGCGCTCTACGCGGCCAAGCAGGCCGGGCGCAACCGCGTGACGACGGCGCCGCTCAATCCCAGCGCGGCCAGCGGAACGGCGAAGCCGGCAAACCGGCCGCGTTGAACAGCGTGCCCGCGCACGCGTCGCACCACGCGTAGCGCACGGCGACCGGCGCGCGCACGCTCGCGCTCGTCACGACGAGCGTCTCGCCGTCGACGCGCGCCTGTGCCGCGTGGAACACGCGATCGGCGCCCGCGAGCTCGAACGGTCCGTCGGCGGCGGACGCGCGCAGGCCGTGCGCATGCGACAGGTGCACGCGCAGCGCCGCGCCCTCGGGCTCGGCGCGCTCGAACGCGGGACCGCTGGTCTCCGAGCGGATGCCGTACAACTGCGCGAGCGCGATGCGCGCGAGGCGCTCGCCGACCGGCCGCTTCTGCTTCGGATGGATGTCGGCGGCTTCGCCGACGTCCATGGTGATCGCGACGCCGGTCAGCGGCAGGTCGGCCGCATCGAGCTGCGCCTCGCGCACGCGCGCGCTCTCGTTCGGCAGGTCGTCGTACTGGTACGGCGCGATCTGCACCCAGTAGAACGCGAGCTGCGGGAGCGCGAAGCGCGCGCGCCAGTCGCGCACGAGGCCGCGCATCAGCCGTGCGTACTGCGCGGCGTTCGAGCGGTTCGACTCGCCCTGGTACCACAGCACGCCGCGCAGCGACGAGCCGGTCAGCGGCGCGATCATCGCGTTGTACAGCGCGGTCGGGTGCCACTCGC
>SCVU01000441.1 GCA_004296785.1 Planctomycetota bacterium | reverse complement strand
TGCGCGAAACGCGCGAGCGCGCGCAGTCGGTGCTGCGCCCCGCGGTGCCGCCGGCGAGCGCGCCGGCGACGCCGACGACGCCGCCGCAAGCCAAGACGCCGGCGCCGCCTTCCGTCCCGGGCACCGAGCGGCGCTCGAGCGAGGACAAGCTGCTCGAGAAGCTCGGCGCCGCGCGCGCCTCCGCGCTCGCCGCGACCACCGACGACGTCAGCGCACCGCGCGACGAGTCGATCGTCGTGCCGCCGCCGTCGAAGCCGACGCCGCAGTTCCACGGCGACGTCGTCAGCCTGCAGACGCTCGACGACCACGATCACGACGAGCCCGCGGCGATCGGGCGCTTCGCCTCGCCGGCGGAAGTTGCGCGCGAAGCGCGCAAGGCGTCGAGCGAACCGCTCGGCGCGAACGCGCGCGATCCGCTCGCGACGTGGGTCGCCGCGGGCGCGGTCGCCGCCGGCGCCGTCGCGCCGCCGCCGCTGCTCGCGGCCGCCGCGACGATCCCGGTGCCGCCGCGCGTCGAAGGCGGCCTGTGGGCGAGCGCGTACGCGGTGTTCGTGCTCGGGCTCGAAGTGCTGCTGACGCTGATCTTCGGTCCGCTGACGCTCGGCGCGCAGCGCTCGCAGGAGTGGATGACGGGCTCGCTGCACGGCGCGCCGAGCTCCGGCGGCCGCTGGCTGCTGCTCGGTTTCCAGATGGCCGTGGCCGCGCTCCTGGGCGCGCTGCTGGTGACCTTCCTCGTGTTCTTCGTGCGCCCCGGTTAGCCTCGTCGGATCGCGCGCGACCACGCGCGCTCGCGCCCACCGTGACCGATTTCACGCCCGACATCGAGCGCCTCAAGCTCCTCGACGACGCCGAGTGGCTCGCCGTGCAGCGCGCGTACTGCGGCCGGCTCTACGCGTTCGCCAAGCGCCGCATCGCCGACCGCCAGGGCAGCGAGGACGTGCTGCAGGAGACGTGGCTCGGCGCGGTGCGCGGCATCGGCGACTTCGACACGCGCTACACGTTCGAGCAATACCTGTTCGGCATCTGCCGCAACCGCACGATCGACGCGCTGCGCCGGCGCAAGCCGCGCACGCTCGAGCGCGGCAGCGAGGACGACGAGCTGCCGGGCATCGAGATGCTCGCGACCGACGTCGACACGCCGAGCCGCATCCTGCGGCGCGAGGAGCTCGGCGCGCGCGCGCGCGAGCTGCTCGTCGCCGTGCTCAAGGAATGGGTCGAGGAGACTTGGACCGCCGGCGAGTTCCAGCGGTTGATGGTGTTCGAGGCGCTGATCGGCGGCGGCTGGCGCAACCGCGACGCGTGGAAGCACTTCGGCCTGCGCGACGAGACCGCGGTCGCCGGCATCAAGTTCCGCGCGTTGAAGCGGCTGCGCGAGCTCGCCGCGGTGCGCGAGAGCGGCGGCGATC
This sequence comes from Planctomycetota bacterium, assembly GCA_004296785.1. GTDB lineage: Bacteria > Planctomycetota > UBA1135 > UBA1135 > GW928-bin9. The sequence goes on along the minus strand of SCVU01000441.1, from coordinate 1,900 downwards.
TGCTGATGGCGCTGGAGCGCGCGTCGGAGGGCGAGGAACACGCGCTCGATCTCGATCTGCGGCCGGTGTGGAGCGACGGGCGCGTGTCGTGCCCGTCGCGGCACTGGCTCGCGCGGTTGATCGCCGGCAACCTCGACGCCGGCCCGGCCGGCTTCGTGCGCTTCCACCTCGACGCGATGAAGTGCCCGTGGTGCCGCGCGAACCACGACGACCTCGTCGCGGCGGATCGCAACAACGCGCTCGACCCGCTGATCGAGCGCGTGCACAAGTCCACCGTCCACTACCTGCGCTCCCGGACCCTGCCATGATCCACGCCTTCGCCCTTCTCGCGTTCGCGGCGACGCTGTCGCCGACGCCGACGCCGACTTTCGCGCCGTCGCAGCCGCGTCCGAGCAATCCCGCCGCACTCGAGCGCGCGCTCGCGACGATCTCGGCCGACGAGATCCGCTCGGACCTCTTCTTCATCGCCAGCGACGAACTCGCCGGCCGCGACACGCCGAGCCCGGGCCAGCGCATCGCCGCGCGCTTCCTGCGCGCGCGCTTGCAGCGCCTCGGTTTCGAGCCCGGCGACGAGGGCAAGGACTTCCTCTACGAGTACACGGTGCCGCGCAAGCGCATCGACGAGGCGGGCACGACGCTCGCCGCGAAGCACGGCGAGACGCAGCTTTCCTTCGCGTACGGCAAGGACTGGAGCTTCTACACGTCGCAGGACCTCGAGGACCGCGCGATCGACGCGCCGATCGTGTGGGCCGGCAGCGGCCTGGACGCGGATCTCGAAGCGGCCAAGCCGAGCGGCAAGTGGATCGCGTGCCGCGACGGCAAGGGCTCGACCGGCAAGCGCCGGCGCGCGGCGCAGGAAGCGGGCGCGCTCGGCGTGCTCGTGCTGCAGGAGCGCAAGGGGACGATCGCGCCGGTCGACGAGCGCTTCGCCGACATCCTGCGCTCGCTGCGCGAGGGCTCGATCTCGGGTCCGGCGCGCGAGCCCGCGAAGGACGGCGCGCCGCGCGCGAGCGTGCCGTGCGCGTTCCTCGCGGCGAGCTCGGCGACCGCGCTGCTGTCGGCGCAGGCCGGCAAGCCGGTCGACGCGGACTACGAGCCCGCGCTCGGCGCCGAGCTCGGTTCGCTCGCGCTGTCGAGCAAGCTCGCGGACAAGAACGGCGGGCTCGAGCTCGAGAACGTCGTCGGGTTCTGGCCCGGCTCGGATCCCGAGCTCGCGAAGGAAGTCGTGATCCTCTCCGCGCACTACGACCACGTGGGGACGCGGCGCGACGTCGTCTACAACGGTGCCGACGACAACGGTTCGGGCACGAGCACGCTGCTCGCGGTGGCCGAGGCGCTGTCGCAGTACGGGCCGCTGCGCCGCTCGGTGCTGATCATCTGGGTCAGCGGCGAGGAGAAGGGGCTGTGGGGCTCGCGCGCGTTCGCGTCGGCGCCGTGGTTCCCGAGCGGCGCGCGCGCGGTCGCCGACATCAACATCGACATGGTCGGGCGCAACGCGCCGGACAAGCTGCTCGTCACGCCGACGGACAAGCACGAGAAGTTCAACGGGCTGACGCGGATCGCCGAGCGGCTCGCGGTGGAGGAGGGGTTCCCGAAGCTCGGCAGCGCCGACTCGTTCTACTCGCGCTCGGACCACATCGAGTTCGCGCGCCTCGGCATCCCGATCGTGTTCTTGTTCTCCGACGTGCACGACGACTACCACCAGCCGGGCGACGATCCCGAGAAGATCGACTGCGACAAGGTCGCGCGCGTCGCGCGCCTGGTCACGCGGATGCTCGACGAGCTGCAGGGCGACAAGCTCGAGCTGTAGTCGCTTGGAGGAGCAAGCGTTCCTCGACGCCGTCGAGACGCACGACGAGTCCGCGCTGCGTGCGCTGTTCGACGGCGGGCTCGATCCGCG
>SCVU01000440.1 GCA_004296785.1 Planctomycetota bacterium | reverse complement strand
GCTCTTCCGATCTCCTCCGCCTGCTGCGCCCGGCCCGTCGTTGCGGCCGCCGCCGCGCGGCGCCGCGCCGGCGGTCTTCAGCAATCCGAGCGGGACGTCGAGCCCGAGGAAGCCGGCCGCGCCGTTGAAGAAGCGCAGCCGCATGCCGTTGTAGCCGTACGAGGTCGAGAACCACGCGACCGCGCCGCGCAGCGCGCCGGTCAGCGCGAGCGTCGGCTCGAACTGGCGGCTCGTCAGCGGCGGATTGACCGGCCAGTCGTCGCTCGCGCGCTTGCCGCTCGCGTCGAGCAGACCGAGGAACAGCCCGAGGTTGCCGGTGCGCGTGTCGTTCCACACCGCCGCATAACCGCCGCTCTCCGTCGCCGCGGCGAGCGCGCGCAGCGTCTGCTCGCAGCCGCCCTCCGCGTCGTCGTGCAGCAGCACGTCGTCGAGGCGCACGTCCGCCGGCTGCGGGAACACGGTCGGGTACACGCCCGGCTCCTGGCGCCACGTCTTCGGATCACCTTGGCGCGGCTGCACCAGCGGCGTGACGACCGGCGGCTGCGGATGCGGCGACGGCGGCAGGCTCGGCGCCTTCGGCGGGTTGAGCTTGCCGAGGCCGCCGCCGACCGGGAATTGCACGAGCAGGACGCACGCGACCGAGAGCAACGAGTTCATGGCTGCGGATAGTGGATCCCATTCATCGGCAGCGCGGAAGACGCGCGGCGGTAACGAGCGGGAAACGGTGCGCGGCGCGCTTCAGCCGAGGATCAGCTTCGGGATCTCCTGGTAGGCGGGGAAGCGCTTCAGCGCGAGCTTCGAGAACAGCTTGCGCCCGTCGAGCGAGATCTCGAACGCGCCGCCGCTCGACTGCACGAGCTCGCAGTCGACTTCATCGTGCGGGAACGCAGCCCTGAGTTCGGCGACCAGACCGGTCGCCTGCGGCAGGTAGTTTCACTGGAGGCAGTATTCGATGCGGATCTTCATGGTGGTGCGATCATCGCCCGCTGTGCGCGCCGGGACAATCGCACGCGCGCCGCGCCGCGCGCGCAGCGCAGCGGAAAACTCCGCGCGTTTCGTGGATTCGGCGCGTGACCCGGAACCCGAATGCGAGTTGCTGCCATAGAATCGTGTTGCAGAGCGCGCGCGGGCCGGCCCCGACCCCGCGCTCCCCCCCTCTCCTCCCAGAGTCCCCTGGAAGCCCCCACTCGCCCGATGAAACGCACGCTCTTGTGCGCCGGGTTGCTCGTTGCGAGCAGCACGGCCCTCTTCGTTTTCGCCCCCGCCGTTTCCGCGCAGTCCTCCACCCCCGACGCCGGCTCCGGCAGCCCGTTCGCGAGTCGCGCCGGCGCCATCGACGCCGAGCTCGCCGCCTGGCGCGCAGCGCACGGGCCGAGCTGGCGCGCGGTGCACGAGCCGACGACCGGCTACGCGCGCTTCGTCTACGGCGGCAAGGTCGCGTCGCAGCTCGCGCCCGCGAGCGATGCGCAGTGGTTCGCGCACGCGCGCGAGTCGTTCGCCTCCGCGCGCGCGCTGCTCGGAATCGAGGACGCGACGCTCGTCCCGAACTCGGTCGTGTTCCTGCCGCTGTCGCTGGCGGGTTCCTCCGACAAGTTCACCGTCGAGTTCCGCCAGTCCGTGCAGGGCGTGCCGGTGCGCGGCGGCTTCGCGAACGCGCTGTACGACACCGACGGCAACCTGCTGTCGCTCGACACGACCGGCCTGCCCGACGTCAGCGGTCTCGACGTCACGCCTGAGCTGTCGGCCGAGCGCGCGCTCGCGATCGCGGCCGCGCTGTTCCGCACCGAGTCCGGCCTCGCGCCGACGCTCGTGCTCGCGCCGAGCCTCGTCGTCGAGAAGGAGCTCGACGGCAAGTTCGCGCACGGCACGCTGGCCTGGGACGTCTCGGTCTACTGGCGCATGGAAGGGATGCCGACGCAGGGCACCGGCTACCGGATCGCCGCGCGCGGCGAGCCGCGCGTCGTGAGCAGCCAGACGCTCGTGCACGCCGACGTCACGGGCACGGTGAGCACGCTGACGACGCCGGGGATGGCCGCCGACACGGCGGGCAACCCGGAGGTCGCCGAGCTGATGCGCTACGCGCGCGTGACGTCGTCGGCGGGGACGCGCTTCACCGACGCGAACGGCAACTTCACGTACGCCGGCGTCAACGCGCCGCTGCAGGTCACGGTCACGTACGTCGGCACGTACAACAACGTGCTCAACGCGAGCGGCGCCGAGTACTCGTTCACGACGACGCTGCAGCCGAACCAGCCGAATGCGCTGCTGCTGAACCCGGCGGGCGACGCGCTGATCACCGCGCAGTCGAACGCGTTCCAGTCGGTCAACGAACTGCGCGACTGGCTCGAGTCGGTCGTCGTCCCGAACGACCCGGACGAGCACGACTTCGTCGCGCAGGCCAACGTCAACGGGTCGGCGTGGTGCAACGCGCAGTACGTCGGCTTCGAGACCGAGTACTTCCTGCCGAGCGGCAACTGCTCGAACACCGCGTTCTCGTCGGTCGTCTACCACGAGACCGGGCACTGGCTGAACGAGCTCTACGGCAGCAGCAACGGCCCAGACGGCTTCGGAGAGGGCAACGCCGACAACTTCTCCACGTTCTGCAGCGACAACCCGATCATCGGCGAGAACTTCTCGTGCGTCGGGTCGAACTGCTACATCCGCACCGCGGAGAACACGCGGCAGTTCTGCGGCGACCAGAACCCCGGTTGCTACGGCCAGGTGCACGCCGACGGCGAAGTGCTGATGGGCGCGTTCTGGAAGATGCGCAAGCGCTTGAACCTGACGCACGGCAACGCGGTCGGCGACGCGCGCGCGAACTTCCTCTTCAAGGCGTGGATGGCCGCGTACAACGACGCGCAGATCAAGACGATCATCGAAGAGCACTTGCTGGCGCTCGACGACAACGACTTCAACATCGACAACGGCACGCCGAACTACGCCGACATCGACGGCGGCTTCAAGGAGCAGGGCTTCCCGGGCTACACGCTCGCGCTGATCCAGCTCGCGGGCCTGAACCAGCTCGCCGACACGAAGGACGAGGTCGGGCCGTACGGCCTCAAAGTCAACGCGTCCTCGCTGATCGGCGGGAGCATCGCGAGCGTCGTGTTCAAGTACAGCGTCGACGGCGGCGCCTACCAGGATCTGCCGGCGACGGCGCAGGGCGATCTGTACATCGCGGCGCTCGCCGGGATCGCGTCGCCGGCAAAGGTCCGCTACTACGCGCGTGCGACCGACAACCTCGGCAACGTGGCGACGCTGCCGAAGGACGGCGCGGCCGCCGCGCTCGGCTTCGCGATCGGCGTGCAGAAGGTGTTCTTCTTCGACAACCTCGAGCAGGCCGGCGACAACGGCTGGACGCACGCGCAGGTCACCGAGCAGGACGACTGGCAGAAGGGCACGCCGGCCGGCAAGAGCGGCTCTTCGCAGGGCGTCAGCTGGCAGGATCCGAACGGCGCGTACAGCGGCACCCGCATGTGGGGCAACGACCTCGGGAACGTGATCGGCGGCACGACGTGGAACGGCTCGTACCGCCCCGGCGTGTCGAACTGGCTGCGCTCGCCGGCGATCAACTGCACGCAGGCGTCGGGCTCGATCCTCGCGTTCAAGCGCTGGCTCTCGGTCGAGAACTCGACGTTCGACTTCGCGCGCATCAAGGTCAACGGACAGCAGGTCTGGGTGAACCCGCTCGGCACGAACGTGCAGGACACGCAGTGGACCGACTTCGAGGTCGACATCTCCGCGCAGGCCGACGGCAATGCCGCCGTGCAGCTGGAGTGGAGCCTCGTCAGCGACGGCGGGCTCGAGCTCGGCGGCCTG